>CAZKXV010000014.1:0-16009 GCA_964556835.1 uncultured Clostridia bacterium | reverse complement strand
AGGCACATCAGGTGATGAGTCTAACTATACTGCTCCAGTTGATTCTGCTCCGATAGCAGGTACAATAAATAGGGTTCAATTAACTATTGATGTTAATCCTACCGTTCAAACAACTAAAGAATATAACAATAATACAGATGCAACTATTACAATAGAGGCTACAATAGGTGGAATAGTTGGTTCAGAAAGTGTTGGAGTAGATGCCATAGCCACTTATGATAGTAAGGGCGTACTTACTGCAAGTGAAATTATAGTATCATATTCATTAGGTACTTTGGGAGATGAGGCGAATTATATAGCACCAGTTAATTCTGCACCGATAGCAGCTACAATTACTGCGAAACAGCTAACTATTGCAGATCCTAGAGTGGTTTCCAAAGTTTATGATGGTAATGTTGAAGCAACAGGATTAGTTACCATTGGTCTTCTAGGTGGAGTATTTCCAGAGAATATAGTGAACGTCGCTATAGACACTGCAGTGTTTAATTCTGAATTAGTACTAGCAGTAGATAACTATATTATTATTACATATATAATTACTGGAGCAGATAGCAGTAATTATATAGCTCCTATTTTATCTAATAAGGCTTGTAGTATTAATGCAAAACAATTACATATAGATAGTGGTGATTTGACTTCAATAGGTTCCACAACGAAAATATATGATGGTACAGTAGCCTTCAGCGGAACTGTGGATTTAGGTTCAATTAATCCTGCTGATATTATAGGTGATGATGATGTAGCTCTTGATATTGTATCGGTGTTATATGGTAATAAGAATGTTGGAACTACCAAAAATATTACTGTAACATATTCTCTTATAGGCGATGATATATCTAACTATATCGTGCCTGTTGCTAATGTATTTACTACTGGTGGTATTACAAAAAAACAACTTGCGGTAAATGATCCTAATTTCGACATAACTAAAACCTTTGATAACACAACAAATGTCTTATCTGTAAGTGCGAACTTAATAGCTGGTGGAGTTATTACTGGAGACGTAGTAACTATTAATGCTGTGGGTGTTTATGATAACAAGAATGCAGGAACAGAAATAGGTATTACTATTACATATTCTCTTATAGGTACAGATTCTGGTAATTATACTAAACCAGTAGGTTATAGATATGAAAACGGAATAATTGAAGCATTAGAGGTAGATTTCGAGTTTGATAATCTTACACATACTTATGATGGCGAAGCAAAAACTGCTACATTTAGTATAATAGATGAAAATGAATCCATACACGGAACTTTGGCATCTTCACTAGTAATAGTTATTTCAGGTGAGGCAATTGATGCAGGTGAATATACGGTAAGTATTGATTTATCAGCTTTTAATAATTTCTTTACTTCTTCATCTGATTTATTGGTAATTGAGAGTGCAATATCGAATATTACAATTGGTAATATGTCCAAAACTTATGATGGCTTAGAACTTGTTATAACTCCAGTTATTACTAATGAAGACGAAGTTGTTCTTACTGCTGAAATATGCGTTGAATTCTCTTATGAGAGGTATTCGGATTCTAATACAAGTGATTGGAAACTATTTAATCTAGCTGATCCAGAAGCGGTAGTTTATATTTGGGAAGCTTGGACTCCATCGATTGGGGGGCAAGTTGCTCCTATTGATGCTGGTGTTTATAAGATTTCCGCAACTGTTGCCGAAGGTGAGAATTATCAATCATCTTCTACTATATTCTATGCAAAAGTTACCCGAGCACAATTAACTTATACTATAGATGAGGAGAATGATACATTCGGTGAGTCTGATGGTATAGATTTCACAATTAATAATGGTGTTCCAGAGCTTGTTAGTGAAGTTACCGTAACTTATACTGGTTATGATATTACTTATTCTTCTTCAGTGACAATCCCTACATTAGCTGGTGTATATTCTGTTATTATATTGATAGATACTAATAATTATTATGGTTTGCAGAATTCTTTCTATACCATTGACCCTAGAGTCATTGTAGCAGACAATATTTTAATTGAAAGCCTAGATCCTGGAATATCAGGTGATATGATAAGTGGGTTTGAAGTAGATTATAACAATACTATTCCTGCTTATACTATCAATGATTCTTTCTCTGCTGATTTTGTAGGTATTACTGTTGATGGCATTGAGCTTACAGTTACTTTTAAGCAAGGAGATATAATTATTCCTGGTGGTATAACTGATGCGGGTGATTATAATATAGTTGCAAGTATAGAAAATCCTAATATTACGGGTACTGTATCTGTAAGTTTTATTATTCATAAGATTGCAGCTACATTAAATATCCCTAATAGTATTATAAACAGTTCCTATACAGGTGCTCCAGTTTCAGTGACAGGGCATACTGCTAATCCTTTGAGTGAAGAATTGCTAGTAGAATATGCTTATTTAGAAGATGGTTCAAGTTATTCTTATACTCCGCCAACTGCAATAGGTAGTTATGGCTTAAAGATATTTGTTACTGATGTAAACTATTATGCAGAAGATACTTCAGTAACATTAAATATTACTCAAGCCGTTAGTACACTTGAATTGGAGTTTAATTACTCAAGGGAGTATTCCCAAACTGGTTATACTTTAACTGAATTAGTCACTATTATAAGCCCAGTAGTTGATCAAGATTTTATCTTGCTATTTCAGTTAGAAGGTGAATCAGAATACTCTGATGTACAACCAATAAATGTAGGTATTTATTATATAAAAGCTGTATTTGTGAATGACTTAAGTTTTGTAACACCTGAGTCTACTAATACTTGTAGATATGTTATTATAAAATCCGATCCTACTTTGACCATTTTAGACGAATCAACTAGAAAAACATTTGATGGTCAAACGTTTTCATTGATTACCGAAATTTCTCCAAATATCGACGGTATAACTATGAATTATAGGTACTATGACAGTATATATAACTCGGGAACCGCTACTTATTCAAGACTTGAAACTGAGCTTGAAAATGCACCTATTCAGGTTGGAGTATACTATGCTCAAGCATATATGTTAGATGGTGGCGATAATTATAATGGCGCTGAAAGCGGATATACATTAGTTATCATTGATTCAGGCGAAGCAACAGTAATTGTTCATGCTACGACCCTCCCTTACAATGGTTTGAGACTTGAACCTGTTATTGAGACTTCTCCTCAAGGGTTAAATTATACTTGTTCTTATACTAAAGCTGGTATTTCAACAGACCCTATCAATCCGGGAGTTTACCTTGTAGTTGTTGAAATTGACGATTTTTCTTATTCAGGTAGTGCTTTTGGCGAGTTAACAATAGTAAAGGCTTCACTTTCTCAATATATGATACTATCTGGTCCAGATAATACTACATATGATAAGGGTAGTAAAGTATACAGTTTGAATGAAGTTAGTCCTATAATTAAGTCAATAATTACTCTTGATGATATACTAAACGAAACAGAGATTATAACAGTTGTTGATACTTTAGGAAATAGTGAAAGTGCTGATGATATAATTCTTGTTGAAGATACAGATTACGTTATAGATATTGATAGAATAATTATTTATAAAGCTTATGAAGAATTGATTATTCTTAAAGATGATATAGAATTAGAGACTAATGAATATGAAACAGAGCTACCTACATCGCTTGGTATTGAGTTGAGATATATACATTATGCTGATCCAGATGGTACTCTTGATACGTCTAGTCAATGGACCGCTTCTGCACCTGTGAATTCATCAGAATATAGAGTTAGGGCGACAATTACTCATCCATTATATTCTGGGGAAGTTTCTGTAATAATGACTATTTTGAAAGCACCTTTAACTATAGCCGCTGAAAATACTATTGCAGCTTATGGTGGGGAGAATGTAGTTTCGCTTATTTCTAATTATCTTCCAGGTGATAGTAGATTAAATAGCCTTTCAGTAACACCCAAAATTAGAATAATAAACACTTCTAAGGGCGTAAATGTTCTCGGTTTTACAAAAGCTGTCACTGTTGGTGAATATACTGTAGTTCCAGAGGGCGCAGTATCAAATAATTATGAAATTACATATGTTTCAGCTACACTTACTATGTCGAAAGGTACATTGACTGTATCAGCACTACCTCAAATCGTTGCATTTGGTGATAGTATTAATACACGATTAGAATACACGGGTTATGCTTACGATGATAATGTAAATTCTGTTTTTACAGAAAGAGCGCCTTCTTTATTCCTTAAAGATGGGAATAATTATATTATTGATTTGCCAACAGTGCCAGGAGTATATGAAATAATTCCACAAAGCGGCTTGGCTCACAATTACAATTTGGTCTATGTTAGTGCAACATTGATTCTTCAAAGAGGTAGTATCGAAAGCGAGAATGATGAGATTATTCTGGCAGGCAACTTCCATCCAGATGCCGTTCCTACAATAGGTGTAATAGAAACAAATAGTGCTATAGAAACACTTGCAAAAGAAGCGGTTAGAAACTTATCCGGACTTCATACTTATGCAGGAGCTTACGACTTGGAAGTTACTCTCAATGGAAGTGTGTTGACTTCGAAAACAGAGGGTGAATATAGCATGCTTATCCCAGAGAACCTAAGGGGCAAAAACTTTGAATTATTACTGATAGATGATACCGGGAATGCAATATTACAAAGCTATACAATAGAGGGTAATTATGTAATAGGAAATATGAATTCTGCCGGAGCTACCTTAGTATATGCAAAAGTTATTCCTGTGAATCTATTCTTAATGATAATTGGTGGTATCCTTGTTCTTATAGGCGGTTACTTCTTGTTTGGCAAACTAAAAGAACTAAAAACGCAAAATGATACTATTATTGCAAATTCAAATTCTATAGACCCTACAATAGTCGCTCCAACAGATACAACAGAAGATGAGGATGCAGCTTTTGATGCATATCTCGATGAATTAATTGTAGAGCAAGTTCAATTCCGTGAGGAGAAAGAAGAAGAAGACCTAAAAGCAGTTGATGAAATGCTTAAAAATGTCAAAGAAGAAGAATATTCTAAGGCGGAATTGGAAAGACTTAGAGAAAAGGCTCTTCAAGCTAAGAAACAATCCGTTGAGGATCGTATTACTGAAGATATAGAAAAGAGATTGATTGAAGAAATAGAGACAAATAGAGAAGAGAAAAAAGAAGTCTATTCTATGCACATTGATAGATATGATTCAGTAGATGAAGATAAAATGACTGAAGAATATATTATTGAGAACAGTCTTTTCCCAGCATCACAAGTAATTACACACGAGGAAGCAAAAGCTATATATCCTACAAGAGCTATGAGAATAGATTCTGAGGGTAATGTATTTATGGAGGCATGTTTCGAATCTAGATTAAATCAATCACCTGATAGGGATAAGTATATTTATAGTGAGCTTAAGAATTTGATACTTAGTTATTTGGGAATGGATAGCATCATCTTTAGAAGCGGTGAAGCTTATAAGGTTAGTAGTGCAAGGATTATAATGAAATTTGTTAAGGCAGGTCTTTGTATACAACTTAATCTAGATAAGCAATTTATTCCAGAAGAAGCTTTGTATACTGATAGATCCGCTCAACCTAAGTATAAGGAAGTTCCAATAGAGGTTGTTGTGAATGATGGTAAACAATTAGATTTTTCTAAGAAAATGATTATAGCTTTGATGATTAGTGCGGGTGTTGAGAAAGACCCCGATGCACATCATTTCAATTATTTAGCTTCCTATCCATATATTGAGAATGCGAATCTAGAAGTATAGTTATTAATAAATCATAAAGGCTGTTGAATGTATAATAATATGATTAATTCCCTTATAGGGAAAGATAATAGAAATCTAATATTCTACTATGGTAAAGATATTAGGAAGAATACTTTTCTTGAGAGAATAAATAGTTTCTCGAATTATTTAGCGGAGAAAGGTATTCAAAAAGGTGATGTTATTGCCGTTTGTTTACCTAATATACCTTCTGCTATATTTGCTGTATATGCTATTAATAAAGTAGGCGCTATAGCTAATCTTATTCATCCTCTTATGCCGCCTTTGGGCTTAAAGAAAATTATTGATAACACAAATTCTAAAATGCTTATATATCTGGATTCATTCTACTTAAAAGGAATGGATATCTTAGCTGATATACCCACTATTTTATGTAATGTTAGTGATAATATGGGTATGCCAATTAAGTTATTTGCGAAATTTAAGACTAGAAACGCTAAGAAAATTACGCTACAAAGTGATAATACTATTAGCATGAAAGAGTGTTTATTAAGCAATTATAGTTATATCCCGCCTAATGTCCTAAATGAAGATATAGCCGTATATTTGCATAGTGGAGGAACTACAGGAAGCCCTAAGACTATTATGCTCTCAAATAGAAGTCTTAATGCTTGTGCCAAAAATACTGGCAAGGTGGTCGAAGAGCTAAGACCAAATAATGATTCAATGCTTATGGTTTTGCCGCTTTTTCATGGCTTTGGGCTAGGCGTAGCAATGCATACTACGCTTTGCAAACAAGGCAAAGTAATACTATTGCCACGATTTAACGGAAAAACAGTAGTTAAATTGATAAAAAAACAGCCGCTAACATATATAGCAGGCGTACCAACCATGTATCAGAAGATTATGGAAACTAAGGGATTCAAAGGAAAGCACTTGCTTAAGATTAAAAGAGCTTTTTGTGGTGGCGAGAAATTGCCTCTAGCAGTAAAAGAAAAATGGGATGCAATTATGCAAGAGGTAGGTTCACGATGCACTATTTTAGAGGGCTATGGGCTTACAGAAATGCTTACTGTTACGCATTTGAATCCAGCTGATAATTCGAAATATCCATCAGTGGGGTTGCCTTTAGCGGGTATCAAACAGAAAATAATAGACTCAGATGGTATAGAATTGCCGAACGGAGAAGCTGGAGAAATATGTCTTAGTGGCGGAACTATTATGAGTGGGTACTTAAATGACCAAGAATTAACTGTACAAGTTAAAGTTAAGGATAAGGAAGGAATAAGTTGGATTAAAACTGGAGATTGCGGTTATATTGATGATGAGGGTTATCTATATTTTAAGGAAAGAATAAAGAGAATGCTTAAGGTTTCTGGTATTAATGTATTTCCACAAGAGATAGAGAATACAGTTTGTGAAATGAAAGAAATTAAACAGGCATGTGCACTTGAGATTGATTATTACTCGAAAGTTGCCGTAAAATTATTTATTGTATTAGAAGATGGAATACAGTTTACGGATGAGTTAAAATTGAAAATAGATGAATATATTGCAAAAAGGCTTATGAAATATTCTCGACCAAGAATAATAGAAAGCAGAAAAGAGATGCCATTAACTTTGGTCGGGAAAGTAAATTATATTAAACTAAAAGAAATAGAAGAGGCGAGGGGCGCACTTACCTATAACAAATAGAATTTTTCTTACAAATTAATAAAAAAATAAAATCTAAAAATAATTTTTTTAGATTTTTTAATATTTACTATTGACATGTCATATATCTAATGATATAATAAAGTCGGTGGTTCGTACGACTTAATGCTTGTTTTAGTAACTTAAATACGAACTTTGTGTTAATTAAGGTGTAAATATTTGGATTATGGCAGTTTAATTGCTTTTTAAGAAAGCATAAGCCTATATCTAAATTAGAATTATTGTATTATTGTGAGGTGAATATGGGAAAAGCAATATCAATAGATGCGGCTATAAATAAGATACATAGTACTATTTCTCCTAATATCGAAATGGATATTAAGAATAATTGTATAGTTCTCGAAGGGGAACTAGATGATTGGGGTAGTGTTGTAATAGCCGGTAAAATAGCTGCAAAAGTACAAGGTTATTATGGTGTTCTGAATAATATCAAATTGAAAGGTCATATTCCTAAGATGAATATCCCTAGTATTATAGATAAAAAATATGATGGTAATAAGACTGATGTGCTGATTATTGGAGCAGGTGTTGTTGGATGTTCTATCGCTAGAGAACTAAGTAAGTATGAGCTTGATATAATGCTATTAGACAAAGAATATGATGTAGCAATGGCAGCATCTTCTAGAAATGATGGAGAAGTTCATCCCGGTATTGACTTAAGTCCCGGTTGTAATAAATTATATTATAATGGGATTGGCAACTCAATGTATGATAAGTTATGTGAGGATTTGGGAGTGAAATTTGCTCGTCGTGGGCAGGTGATACTATTTAGTAAGTGGTGGGAAAGAGCGATAGGCTTCGGTTTCAAGATTAAAGCAAAAATGAATAAGATACCTAATACTAAGATAGTCAGCAGAAAAGGAATGAAGAAACTAGAGCCTGATTTGCCTAAATGGCAGAAAGGTGGCTTTTTTACTGGAACTGCAGGGTGCGTAAGCCCTTATAAGCTAACAGTAGCACTTGCAGAGAATGCCGTAAGTAATGGGACTAAAATTTGTCTAAATACCGTTGTTACGGATATGAAAATAGAGAATAAGAATATTGTATCTGTAAGTACTAATAGAGGGGTAATATATCCCAAAGTAGTTGTTAACGCAAGCGGTGTTTATTCTGACATAATAGCCGAAATGGCAGGTGATAGAACTTTTACTATTCACCCAAGAAAGGGAAACCTTATCATTCTTGATAAAAAATCACAGAAAAATATAGTAAGAACTGTAATGGCGAAATCGCCAATAGGAGACTTAAAGAATGCTGCGAGAAATTCAAAGGGCGGCGGGCTTATACATACTATTGATGATAATGTTCTTGTTGGACCTAATGCTATTGAAATTCCAGATAGAGAAGATGTAAGCACTGAAATGAGTAGTATTAATGAGATAATGCAGAAGCAGATGCAAGTTGCTCCCAATCTCAAGTATAGTGATATTATAACCTTTTTTTCTGGTGTTAGAGCTCCTACTTATGAAGAAAATTTTGTAGTTCGTAAAGGAATTTTTACGGATAATATAGTTCAAGCAGCAGGCATACAATCCCCCGGCCTTACAGCAGCTCCAGCTATTGCTGTTGATATTGCGAAATTCACATTAGAGATACTAGGCGGGGCAAAACCTAATAAGTCATTTAATCCTAAGAGAGAGGCTATGCCTCATCTTAACGAATTGTCCCCAGAAGAAAGGGATAGTTTAATCAAAAAAAATCCGAATTATGGAACAATTATTTGTAGGTGTGAAGAAATATCTAAAGGTGAAATAATCGATGCATTAAATGCTCCTTTCGTTGTGCCTAGTGTGGATGCAATTAAGAGGCGTACTCGTGCTGGAATGGGAAGATGTCAAGGCGGTTTCTGTGGACCACTTGTTGTAAATATTATTGCTGAGCATTTGGGTATTCCTAAAGAAGAAGTCTGCAAAGGGAATTCTGATAGCATAATTTTATATGGACCTACTAAGGAGGGTAAGTAGTATGGCTGATTATAATGTTGTAGTTATTGGCGGTGGACCAGCCGGGCTTGCGGCAGCAAAAAGTGCAAGCGAAAATGGAGCGAAAGTTCTATTAATAGAAAGAGAAGCAAGGCTTGGCGGAATACTTAAACAATGTATCCATGATGGTTTTGGCTTGATGTGGTTCAAGGAGAAATTATCTGGACCTGAATATACAGAAAGATTTATGGAAATGGTAGCGAAATGTGATATCGATGTGCTCTTATTGACTTTTGTTACTGAGATTATGAAAATTGACAATAAATATAAAATATCATTTGTGAACCGTAAGGGTGTAAAATCAATAGTTACTGATACTATTGTTCTTGCTACTGGATGTAGAGAGCGTACTTCAAGACAGATTTTTGTACAAGGTACTCGCCCTAGTGGTATCATTTCGGCTGGAACTGCACAGTATTATGTCAATATTCAAGGGAAAATGCCTACCCGTAAATGCGTAATTTTAGGCAGTGGCGATATTGGTCTTATTATGGCTAGAAGGCTTACTTTAGAAGGGGCAGAGGTTCAAGGAGTATATGAAGCAAAGCCTAAACCTTCCGGATTAAACAGAAATATTCACCAATGTCTATATGATTTTGATATACAATTGCATTTATCTCATACGGTGACGAAAGTTTTCGGTAATAATAGGGTAGAAAAAGTAGAGATTAGTAAGGTTGATGAGAGAATGCAACCTATTGAGGGGACGCAATTCGAAGTTGAATGCGATGCGCTTATCTTATCTGTAGGTTTAATACCTGAAAATGAGGTAGCTAATCAAATCGATGTAGATATAGATAATAGGACTAAGGGCCCAGTATGCAATCAGGAATTTATGACAATGAGGGAAGGGGTATTCTGTTGTGGAAATGCTCTGCACGTAAATGATTTAGTGGATTATGTATCTGAATGTGGGGTAGAGGCAGGTAAATTTGCCGCTAAATATAAGGCTAGCACCTCTGAAAACATTGAATTTATGGCAGGTGCTGAGTTCCTATATCTTGTTCCACAAGTTATTGATATAGCTAAAGAAATAAATAATTGCATCTCATATTTTAGGGTATCGCAAGATATAGATAATGCTATTCTTAAAGTTTATGTTGATAAAAATGAAATATACAGCCATAAATACGCACATTTACGGGGTACGGAAATGGAAAAGGTTGTTCTTGATTATTCTAAGTATAATCTTAATGCACAATCAAAAATAGAGTTTGTTTTAGAGGGAGGTACTGCAGTATGAGAGAATTAGTATGTATAGTATGCCCCAATGGTTGCCAGTTGAAAATTACGGGTGAGGGTAAAGATATTGTTGTTGAAGGAGCAAAATGTAAAAAGGGAAAAACTTTTGCACTAGAAGAAATCACTTGCCCTAAACGTACCATTTGTACTACAATGAAAACAATATACGAAGAAGTACCAGTTATCCCAGTCAGAACTGCAAGCGAAATTCCCAAAGAATTAATAATGGACTTAATGGTTGCTGTTAATTCTGTCACAATCAAGAAAGTACTGCCAAGAGGCTCGGTTGTTATCAAAAATGTGCTAAACACAGGTGTTGATATCATAACAACTTCGGATATGAAAAAATACGGAATTGATAAAAAGGGAGGCTCATATGAGTAAAATTACTAACCCACTTGCAATTGTTTTCGATTGCGGAACACAGAGTACAAGGGCTATACTATTCGACAAAAATGGTAAGTTGATAGCCAAAAAGAAAATAGAATTCACTCCATACTATTCTTTACAATCTGGTTGGGCAGAGCAGAGAGCAGATTTGTACTTCGAGAAAATTTGTGAGGCTTCTCAAGCCTTAAAGAAAGAATATCCTGATGAATTCAAGCAAATTGTAACATCAAGCATAACTGTTATGCGTGATAATGGCGTTTGTCTTGATAAGGAGTTGAAACCTATACGTGATGTCATTTTATGGCTTGACCAGAGAAAAGCTAAGGCAGAAAATCAGATTCCAACATCTAAAAAGTTAATTTTTGGACTAGTGGGTATGGGAAAAGCTGTCAAAGAGCAAATGAAACAAGGTAAATGTAATTGGATTAGAGAAAATGAACCAGAAATTTGGGCAAAGACAGAGAAATACGTAATGTTGTCGTGCTATTTGAATTATAAACTGACAGGTAAATTGATTGACTCTACAGCTTCGCAAATTGGTCATATACCATTCGATTATAAGAATAAGAAGTGGATGTCGCCAAAGGACTTAAAGGCAGAAGTATTCATTATCCCTGAAAATATGCGCTATGATTTGGTATCGCCTTGTGAGATGATTTCTGAGATTTCCGAAGAAGCATCTAAATTGACGGGTATTCCTAAAGGTACGCCTATTATCGCTTCAGGTTCAGATAAGGGTTGTGAGACTTTAGGTACTGGATGTATTACGGAAGGTATTGCTTCTTTGAGTTTTGGTACTACTGCGACTATTCAAATGGCATCAAACAAGTATGTAGAACCACAAACCTTTATGCCCGCATATCCAGCAGTTGTTCCAGATTCTTATAATCCAGAAATACAGATTTACAGAGGGTATTGGATGATAACTTGGTTCAAAGAACAATTCGCAGGTAAAGAAGTTGATCAAGCGAAAGAACTTGGTATATCTCCAGAGACAATTCTAGATAAGACATTAGAAGAAATTCCTGCTGGTTCGGACGGATTGGTACTTCAACCTTATTGGAGTCCTGTTCTTAAAGCTCCTGAAGCGAAAGGTGCAATAATAGGTTTTTCTGATTCTCATACAAAAGCACATTTGTATAAGTCTATAATAGAGGGCATTGGATACGGGCTTGTTGCGGGGTATAAAGATATGGAAAAACGTCTTAAATATAATACAACTCGTATAACTGTATCGGGCGGCGGCTCTTCAAGTGATCAAGTATGCCAAATTACTGCTGATATGTTTGGAATTCCAGTAAGTCGTGTTCAGACATATGAAACTAGTGGCTTGGGAGCAGCTATAGCTGCATTTGTTGGAGTCAAAGAATTTGAGAATTTGAATGATGCTATAAAGAGTATGGTTCACTATACTGATAGTTTCGAGCCAAATTCAGAAAATCATAAAGTATATGATAAAATTTATGAAACAGTATATAAAAAAATATACAAGAAATTAAAACCGATGTATTCAAATATTTTGGATATTTTAAAAAAATAGGAGGATTGAAAATGAAAATAGAAGATAAAGTGTTCAAAGATTATAAACCACCTTTTTATAAGGAAGCTCCGCCTAAGGATTCTTATCGTAGCTTATTATTGTGGGGCGATACGGAATTTATTAAAGTTCCAAAAGAGAAATTATATAAACTATGCAAGATTGAATTTGGTTTAACAGATGATGATTTTAAAGCACCTATAGAATTAGGACTAGAAACAGTAGATTATGATATACCTTGCACTCTTGATGAAAAGCATTTGAATGCTTTCAAGAAAATAGTCGGTGATGATGATGTCAGTATAGATAATTATGAGCGCTTAAGAGTGGCTTATGGTAAGACAATGCTTGATATTATGCGTCTTAGAAAGCAAATAGTTGAAAACGTTCCAGAATGTGTATTGTATCCCGAATCTCATGAAGAAATACAAGTTATTATTGATTATTGTAATACAAATAAAATCAACGTATACACTTATGGTGGAGGTTCTTCAGTTACTCGTGGTACTGAATGTAGCAAGAAAGGTATTTCACTTGATTTAGGAAAGAAATTCAATAAGGTAATTGCATTTAATGAAGTTAATCAAACTATTACAGTTCAATCAGGATTAATGGGTCCAGTTTATGAAGAACTTCTAAATAATGCGGTTAAGAATTTTGGCGCTAAACGAGCTTATACATGTGGGCATTTCCCACAGTCATTTGAGTATTCGTCAGTTGGCGGTTGGGTTGTAACTAGAGGTGCAGGACAAAATAGTACTTATTATGGTAAAGCTGAAGATATAGTATTATCACAAAAATATGCAACTCCAATTGGAACAATCTCTACCGATGCCACTCCTAGAAAAGCCTGCGGTCCTGACCTTGACCAAATTATGGTAGGAAATGAGGGTACTTATGGAATTCTGACTGATGTTACAATGAAAATATTTAGATATTCCAAAAATGATAGAAGTAAGTTTAGTTATATGTTCAAGACTTGGGAAGAAGCTATGGCAGCAACTAGAGAAGTTATGCAAGCTGAATTTGGATATCCCTCGGTATTTAGAATGAGCGACCCTGAAGAAACACGTATGATGATGAAAATGTACGGCGTTGATGATATGATATTTGGTAAAATACTTAATTCATTGGGCTATAAAGATATGGAAAAATGTCTAATGTTAGGTTTCACTGATGGCGATAAGAAAGCGGGAAAACTTATTAAGAAGAAAATCTCTAGAATAGCTAGAAAACATGGTGGTTTTCCTCTTACAGGTGCTGTTACTACAAGTTGGGAACACGGTAGATTTACAGACCCATATATGAGAGACCAATTACAAGATTTTGGTATAATGATAGATACTTTGGAATGCAGTGTAAACTGGGATAATATGGACCAAGTTCACAAAGATGTAAGGGCATATGTTAAGTCTAGGCCTAATACTATGTGTACAACTCATTTATCGCATATGTATCCACAAGGTGCTAATTTGTATTTCATTTTTATTACAAAACTAGTTGATTTGGATGAATTCAAGGTATTCCATAAAGGCATCTTAGATGCTATACAGAAATCGGGTGCTGCTATCAGTCATCATCACGGTGTAGGTAAATTATTTGCACCTTGGCTTGAGGGCTTCTTAGGTACTAAAGAATATGGAGCACTTAAGGTAATCAAGAATTATTTTGACCCTAATGGAATAATGAACCCCGGTGGCACTTTAGGTTTTGATTTAGTTAAGAAAGACAAGATTAATCTTACCGATAAAAAATAAATTATCAATATTATAATAATTAATTATCGCCACTTCTAGTATCCTAGAAGTGGCGATTATATATAAGATACTATTTACTTAAAAACATCAAAGAATACACAGGTCTAATTCTTTATAATAGTCTGACAAGTTAAGAAAAAACAAGGAAGATATATGGTAGATAATGCAAATTAATTAGAAGTGAATAGGAGGTAGAAATAAAGAGTAAAAAAACTTGCCTTTACCGCAAGTTTTTTACTAACAGAACACTACATATATAAAATTACATAGTATTATTCTGTATAATTAGTAATAAGCTCATATTTTAGTTAATACTCAAATGTATTATTCAATAAGAATAAATGCTTATTTATAGAGTTTGGTGGATATTGTAACTAATTATATGTATTACTTAAGTTGTAATAATGTATTATTATGCTTCTGCTTGTGCTTCTTCTGGGACAGCTACAACTGTAGCTTCAAGCTCCGCATCTGCTTCAAGTGCATCATCGAATGCAGCTAGAATTTTCTCCTGTAGCATAGCTCTCGTTTCTTGCACTATTGGATGTGCAATATCGGTATATTTGTTATTTGGTGTCTTTCTGCTGGGCATTGCTATAAAGTAACCTTCATTTCCATCAATTATCTTGATATCATGTACGGCAAAGCAATCATCAATTATTATTGAAACCACCCCTTTTAGCCTGCCTTCAGATTTTTTTACTAGTCTAACTCTAATATCAGTAATGTTCATATCTTACCCGCCTTTTTGTCGAAGATTTTTGATTTTATGTTCCACCATTATTATTATATAACAGAATAAATAGTTTTTCAAGAGTTATTTGCAAAATTATTCATTTTTTACTAGTTTAAGAGCTATCTTTTCATATTTTGGGTGCATTTTTACAAAATTAAGCATATATTGTTCTATGGGTATTATCAAAAAACGAATTCATTTCATTGGAATTGGAGGTATAAGTATTAGTGCTTTAGCTATGCTTGCTCGTGATAAAAACTATATTGTAACTGGATCTGACAATAATTCAATTCCTAGAATAGATGAACTTAAAGAATATGGTATAGATTGTTATTTAGGATGTAACATTGAGAAAATTATTGATGCTGATTTTGTAGTATATTCATCTGCTGTTCCATTTAGTAATATTGAAATTGCATTTTGCGAAGCAAATAGTATTCCGATTATCGCAAGAAGCGAGTTTCTAGGAATGGTTGCTAAAGAGTATAGAAATGTAATTGCTGTTAGTGGTACACATGGAAAAACTACCACTACTTGTATGCTAGCGCATATTTTGCGAGCAGCGGAAGCCTCAGTAACTGCTCATATTGGCGGTATTTCAGAAAATTATAATACTAATTATTTCAATAAAGGCAATGAAATATTTCTAACAGAAGCTTGCGAATATCGCAAAAGTTTTCTTTCGCTTGACCCTCAGATAGGCATTATTACGAATGTAGATTATGACCATGTAGATACATATAATAGTCTTGAAGAGGTTAGAGATACATTTATTGAGTTTGCTAATAAGTGCGACTTTGTAATTATTCCAAGTAATTTAGATTGTATAGATATTAAGATAGAAAAATGTACTTTTGGAAACATTGATTCTACTTATTATGCACAAATTATAGAGGTTGATGAATACTATTCTAATTTCAACTTATGCTCATATGAACATACTTTGATATATGATATTGGGGT
>CAZKXV010000013.1:0-16026 GCA_964556835.1 uncultured Clostridia bacterium | reverse complement strand
CATCTATCATACAGGCTTTTTTATTTACCTGTCCGTGAAATAGGGTTCACATCACTTTTATACTTCTTTTGCGTTGCACAGGGAACAACCGCTTTTCATTTTGGTGTTGACTTTGATTATTTTAGGTGATAAACTGTAACTATATTTGATTTGTGGAGGGTATTGTTATATGAAATTAACTGGTGGAGAGGTAATTATTAAGCATCTTATAGCCGAAAAAGTGCCATATATCTTGGGTATTCCCGGGCATGGAGTTTTAGGGTTATTTGATGCAATTAGGAAAGCGACAGAAAGAAATGAAATTAAGTATATTCAAGTTAAGCACGAACAATCAGCGACTTTTTTAGCGGATGGATACTTTAGAGTATCGGGGAAACCTTTAGCCGTATTTGCTTCTATTGGACCCGGTACACTTAATACAGCTATAGGGCTTGCAACTGCGTATACTGATAGCAGTGCATATCTACAGCTTGCTGGAGATACGCATACTCATATGAAAGGGGTAGGGGTTCTTCAAGAAATAGAAAGATATGCTGATAGTAATATTGTAAGAAGTTTAGAGCCACTTTCAAAACGCAGTTGGCGTGCAGAGAGTGTCGCACAACTTCCAAGAATAATTAGCCGTGCGTTTAACCTTATGACTACTGGAAGATCGGGTCCTTGCTCGGTTACTTTGCCTATGGATGTACAAGCTGACAGTGTTGACTGTGAACTAATTGCACCTAATATGTCTAAGACTTACTCAAAGCCAAAAGCTGATATGCAATATATTAAACAAGCGGTTGAATTAATGAAGACTGCGAAAAGACCTCTAATAATGGTAGGGGCAGGAGCTCTACAAGCTAAAGCGGACAAAAAAATAGTTGAACTTGCAGAAAAATGGGGAGCAGCAATTATTACTACTTTAGCAGGTAAAGGTGCAGTTGCAGAAACTCATCCTCAATATGCTTTCCATACTGGTGCAAAAGGTACTCCCATCGGTCTTAAAATTAGCGCTAATGCTGATGTCGTTTTTGCAATAGGTTGTAGATTTGCTGATGAGACAACCTGTTCTTACAGAAAAGGAGTAGCATTTAATTTCCCTGATACAAAATTAATTCATATAGATATTGATAGTCAAGAAATAGGTAAAAATTATGGAGCTGATATAGGGATTGTTTCTGATCTGAATGATGCTATTGATAAGATTATGGAACTAAATCCATCATTTGAAATAAATGCTAAATATCTTGAAGAAATAGTTTCTCTCAGAGAGGACTGGTTTAATTATCTTGCTAAGATGAGAGCCTACGATTGCGGCGATATTACTATTTCACAATTGATAGGTAAGCTTAATGAGTGTCTTCCTAAGGATACTATTATTGCTACATCAAGTGGTAATACGCAAGCTCAATTGTTCCAAGAGTATTGCTACGCTAAGCCTTATTGCAATCTTACTACAGGCGGGTTCTCCACTATGGGTTGGTGCTTTCCTGCTGCAATGGGTGCGAAATTAGCTTTTCCAGATAAACCGGTTGTATGTCTTGTTGGTGATGGGGATTTCTTAATGGTTGTTCAAGAGCTTGCTACGCTGATTCAATATAATATTCCTGTAATTGTTATTGTAGCTGATAATAGCGGTTGGTTTGCAATCAAAGACCTACAAGTAGATGTACTAGGTAAAGATAAGACATTTGGGAATGATTTCTTGGTTGATGGCAAACCTTATTCTCCAGATTTTATTGGGATAGCGAAATCTTTTGGTGTTGATAGTTATTATGTTGATGAGTTAAATGACATAAATAGTGCTATAAGTAATGCAATTAAGGCAAATAAGCCTGCACTTATCACTATGAAAGTTAGTCGTGAGCATCCTTATAGTGGAGGTAAAGCATTTGGTTGGTGGGATGTTCCTATTCCAACTTATTATGAAGAAAAAAGAGAGATTTATCTTAAAGGGAAAAAGGAGGAAACTGTATAATGGATAAAATGAAATTTGTAATTGTCGGTACGGGAAGAATTACAACGTTACATGTAGAAGGTTATAATAATAATCCTGATGCACAGCTTTGGGGCGTGTATGACAAAAATAATGCAAGTGCAACAAAGTTTGCAGAGTTATATAATATTCCTAAAGTGTATAAGACATATGAAGAAGTTCTTTCTGACAAAGAGGTTAAAGCGGTTGAGATAATTGTTCCTCATGACTTGCATTGTGCAATGACTATTCAAGCATGTGAAGCTAAGAAACATGTTTCTGTTCAGAAGCCTATGGCAATATCGATAGAAGAATGTGATAAGATGATAAAATCGGCTAAAGATAATGGTGTTAAATTAAGGGTATTTGAGAATTTCATATTCTATCCACCTTATCAGTTAGTAAAGAAACTTCTAGCTGATGGCGAGATTGGAGAACCTGTTGGTTTTAGATATAAGCATTGTGGTGGTGGATTGTTATCAAGAAATGCTCCTGCACCTGAACTAAGGGCTAAACATATTAAGAATTTAGATAAGTCGCTTAAGCCTACTGGTTGGAAAGTCAATAATAAATCTTGGACTTGGAGATTGAATGATTCTCGTTGTGGTGGAGGTCCGGCTGTATTTGATGATGGCTATCATAAGTTCTCAATGTTTGTTGATTTGTTGGGTGAGGTAGAGAAAGTATATTCTTGGATAGATTGTACAGCCGTAATACCGGGAGTCTATCAAGATATTCCTGCTACTATGATGTGGAAATGGAAAAATAAGAAACTATATGGTACTTGGGATATTACTGCTGCAACAGATATGTATATTGAAGGCAAATACTACAATTGTGATGAAAGAATGGAACTTACAGGTACAAGGGGTATTCTTTGGATTACTAGATGTACCGCAACTATGCTACCAAATGTTGCACCTGTATTGATGTATCGTGATGGTAAAATGCAAGAGTTTTGGGATATGCCTCATGATTGGCAAGATAGTTTTACCGCATGTACTAGAGATTTTATAGAAGCTATAAGAGATGATAGAGAACCCAAACTTTCAGGAGAGCGAGGTCGAGAAATAACTAAATTTGCTCTTGCAATGATAGACAGTTCCAAATTAAACAAAGAGATATTCCTCGATGATTACGAAGATACTGTTACTCCTAAGAAGAAAGGTATTTTCGGTAGGAGACGTTAATGAAATATCTTGATTATGCGGTTGCAGCGGCAAAAATAAGGAAGCTGACTATAAGAGCTTTGGCAGATTTTGGCTACGGACATATAGGTGGAAGTATGTCTGTATGCGATCTTTATGGTGTCTTATACTCAGGCGTGCTTAATATTGATTCTAAAAATCCGAATAAGATTGATAGGGATTGGGTTGTTATGTCCAAAGGTCATAGCGGACCTGCCTTGTATTCGGCATTAGCATATGCGGGCTTTTTCCCAATTAGTGATCTCAAAACATTAAATGCTAATGCAACTAATCTGCCTAGTCATTGTGATAGATTAAAAACTTGTGGAATTGATTTATCTACAGGTTCACTTGGTCAAGGTATTTCACTTGGTATGGGAGCGGCATTAGGGAATAAACTGCAAGGTATCGATAGTTACACTTATATAATTCTAGGTGATGGCGAATTGCAAGAGGGTCAAATATGGGAAGGAGTTCAATTTGCTGCACACCATAGATTAGATAATGTTATTATATTTATAGATAATAATCATAAGCAACTTGATGGAACGATTGAAGAAGTTTGTAGACAATTTGATCTTGCGATGAAATTCTCTGCTTTCGGTTGGGAAGCTATTAGAATTGATGGGCATAATACCGATTCTATATATGAAGCTATATTGCAAGCAAAGGAGAATAATGGACCTGTTGTAATAATTATGGATACTATAAAAGGGCAAGGATGTTCTTTTGCAGAACTAGTAGCATTCAATCATTATATGATTATCTCACAAGAAATGTCGGAAGAAGCGTGTAAGGAAATAGATAGAAGATTGGAGACGCAATTATGAACAAAATAATTTGTGATGAATTTCTATTGGATACTATTGAAATGAGAGAAGCGTATTGCAATGCACTAATTGCCGAAGCTAAAAAAAATGATAAGATATATGATATTGAGGTAGATGTGCAATCATCAATGGGGACTAAGGCATTCAAAGATATTTTCCCTAATCGCTCTATAAATTGTGGTATTATGGAAGCACATGCAATAGGCTTATGTGCAGGGATGAGTGCAACGGGATTGATACCATTTTTTCATGCTTTTGGAGTTTTTGCTTCTCGTAGAGTCTATGACCAAGTATTCTTGTTTTGTGCTTATCAAGACTTAAATGTCAAGATTATAGGTGGTGACTCTGGAATTAATGCTACCGCTAACGGCGGAACGCATATGCCTTTCGAAGATGTTGGCATTATGAGAAATATACCAAACATTACAATAGTAGAACCTGCTGATAGTGCCATACTTGAAACTCTTGTAGCAACTATGGCGAATACTTATGGCAATTTCTATGTACGATCTAGTAGGAAAAAGGGCGTCAAAATCTATACAGAAAATACGAAATTTGAGATAGGAAAGGCAAATACTCTAACTGAGGGGAAAGATGTTGCTATTATTGCAAGTGGGTTATTAGTACATCAAGCCTTATTAGCTGAAAGAATTCTTAGAATAGAGGGCATCACTTGCCGTGTAATCGATATGCATACTATCAAACCGATTGATAAGGATACAATTATCAAAGCAGCTATTGAATGTGGTGCAATAGTAACAGCTGAAAACCATAATATTATAAATGGTTTAGGTAGTGCTGTTGCTGAAGTGGTTGTCGAAAATATACTCGTACCAGTTGAGAGAATTGGTGTAAATGATGAATTTGGGCAAGTGGGTACTTTAGAATATCTAATGGAAATATATAAGTTGAGAGCGCAAGATATTTGCGAGAAAGTAAGAGAATGTATTAGGAGGAAAAGACTATGAAAGTTGCAGTAATAAATGAAGTATCTGCTCGTGCTAGAAACACAGAAATAGTAGCTGTACTTAAAAAAGCGGGACATACAATATATAATGTAGGTATGGTAGAGGGAGATGTCGATACTGAATTGACATATATTCATACTGGATTGATGGCGGGTATCATTGCCAATCTTGGAATTGTTGATTGTATTGTAGGAGGCTGTGGTACAGGACAGGGTTTTATGCTATCAGCTATGCAATATCCGAATATCTTCTGTGGTCTAATAATTGACCCGCTTGATGCGTGGTTGTTCTCACAAATAAATGGAGGAAACTGTGTTTCTTTAGCACTTAATAAAGGATATGGTTGGGCAGCGGATATCAATCTAGAATATATTTTCGACAAATTATTTATAGACCCTAGCGGACAAGGATATCCTTTACATAGACAAGAAAGTCAAAAGTCAAGCAGGCTCAAACTACAAGAAATTTCAGCAAATTCGCATAAAGATTTTATTCAAATTATTAAGGATATTGATCAAAATATAGTAAAAGCTGTATTTAATTATAAACCATTTAGAGAATTAGTTTCTGGAGCAGTAAAGAATACAAAATTGCAGAAAGAAATAATCGAGTTATATCTATGAGTCAGTCATTAGAAAGAGGGATACTAGCGCTCAAATTTATGGGTACTAGAAAGAGTATTGGTGTTACGGAATTAGCTGAAAAGTTAGAAATAAATAAAAGCACTGCTTTCAGAATTCTTAATACTTTACAGAAACAAAATATGGTTGAACAAGATAGTATTACTGCTAAATACCGTCTAGGCGCAGGTATCTTGCAATTATCTGAACAAGTAAATAAGAACTATAATTTTATTGCTAAGCTCAAACCATTGTTAGAGAATATATCGGAAAAAGTGGGTGAGTCTGTTCATTTATGCGCTCTCACTAATAGGAGTGCAATTATTGTAGACCAAGTGATGACTTCTTCAAGATTGTCTGTAAATGCAAAAATTGGTATGATTGAGCCGTTACACGCTTCTTCTGTAGGTAAATGCATGTTGGCATTTGGAAATGAATCTTTGATAGAATTATTACAACTTGAGAAATATACAGAAAATACTATTATTGACAAAGATAATCTGAATAAAGAGTTGGAATTGATTAGAGAAAAAGGATATTCATTAGATAATAGTGAATTGAGCTTGGATATTAAATGTGTTGCAGTTCCTATATTCGACATAAATCATAAGGTAAAGTATTCTGTTGGGGTTTCAGGACCCGCATCTAGAATGACAGATAAGAAAGTAAAAGAAATAGCTGAAAGTCTAGTAAAATTATCAGCGTCAATCTATTCAAATTAAAGGAGAGGATATTATGAAAATATTACAATATTATCAAGATAATAAATATGTTGATAGCAAGACAAAAGAGTACTACAAAATTTATAACCCAAGCAATGGGGAACAAATTGCAGAGCTTCCACGATGTACATTAGAGGAAGTTAGAGGAGCGATAGACTCATGTTCAAAGGCATATAAATTGTGGTCAGAAGTGCCTGTTATGAAAAGGCAGAACATAATGTATAAAGTCGTAGAGTTGATGGAACAAAGAATTGAAGAGCTTACATTAATTCTTAGTACTGAACAGGGTAAAGTGTTAGGTGAGGCTAGAGGCGATGTGCTTAAGGCTATTGAAGGAACAAGAAACGCTTGTAGTGTCGCAAATCATATGATGGGAGATTCTCTTATGAATGTTTCTTCCGGTTTCGATACTGTCCTCTATAGAGAATCACTTGGCGTATTTGCGGGTATTGTACCTTTCAATTTCCCTGCTATGATACCAATGGGTTGGATGCTTCCAATGTGTGTTGCGACTGGTAATTGTATGTTAGTCAAGGTATCTAGCTCTACTCCTATGACAGCACTTAAAATGGTTGATATATATAGAGAAGCTGGAGTGCCAGCTGGAGTAGTAAATGTCATTTCATGCGATAGAGTTATAACTAATGAAATCTTGTCTAATCCTATAATTAAGGGTATAAGTTTTGTAGGTTCAACCGCTGTAGGTAAGTATATATATGAAACTGCTGCGAAATATGGTAAGAGAGTACAAACTCTATGTGAAGCGAAAAATCACGCACTTGTTACAGAAGATGCGGCTATTGCAAGAAGTGCTGCGGGTATAATCAATGCATCCTTTGGCTGTGCAGGAGAGAGATGTATGGCGTTGCCTGTAATTGTTGCGGTTGAGAGTATTGACGATGAATTGGTATATAATATTAAGGCATTAGCTAAGAAATTGACTGTTGGCCCAGCTTATAATGAAAGTTCTAAATTGGGACCTTTGTATACTAGCAATCATAAAGAGTCTGTTCTGCAATGGATTGAGAAAGGTATAGAAGAAGGTGCCGAGCTAATACTTGATGGAAGAGATGTTGTCGTTTCGGGTTATGAAAAGGGGTTCTATGTAGGTGCAACAATTTTCGATAGAGTGACTGAGGATATGAGCATAGGACAAAATGAGATTTTCGGACCTGTATTATGTATAAAAAGAGTAAAAGATTTCGAGGAAGGTCTTAAAGTAATGAATAGTAGTATATATGGTAATGGTTCTGTAATCTATACACAAAACGGTTACTATGCAAGAGAGTTTTCTAAGAGAACTGGTGCGGGTATGGTAGGTATAAATGTAGGTATACCTGTGCCGGTTGGGGTATTTCCTTTCTCTGGTCATAAAGATAGTTTCTTTGGCGATTTACATGTATTGGGTAAAGATGGGATGAGATTCTATACAGAAAGTAAATGCGTTACAGTACATTGGTTTGATGAGATTGAAAAGAAAAATACTAATGTTTCTACTTGGGACGGAACAATAGAAGAATAATAAAGTACTAGAGATTAATTTGTTTATATTAAAGTTCCGTTTGACTTATGCAAACGGAACTTTATAGCTTAATGCATAATAAACAAAAGTAAAAGAAATAGTATTTCTCTAAACTTAATAAAGGATTGGTATTGAAATGAAATTATAGGTATGATATAATTATAAAGATGGGGTAAAAGTTAGTATCCTAAAAGTTTATAGGAGAGGTGTATGAGTAATATAGAATATGATGTTGTTGTGATTGGTGCTGGTAATGGTGGTCTTGCTGCGGCTACTACTGCCTCTCAGAAGGGGCTGAAAACTCTAATGATAGAACAACACAATTTGCCTGGCGGATTTGCCAGTAGTTTTGTGCGTGGAAGATTCGAGTTTGAGCCCTCTTTGCATGAGTTATGTGATTTGGGTTCGAAAGAGAATCCTGGCGGGGTAAGAAAATTTTTCGATAGCTTAGGACTAGATATCGATTGGAGTCCTGTACCTGATGCTTATAGATTGATTGTTACCAATAGCGGTGAAGAATTGGATTTGCGTATGCCTTTCGGTCCAGATGCTTATATTAACGAATTAGAAAAGCTTGTTCCTGATAGCAGACCAGCTATGACAAAATTTATGGAGCTGTGTAAGGAAGTAACCGAAGCATTCGCATATTTAGGTGAAAGTAAAGGAAATCCAGATAAGAAAGTCCTTACTTCTACTTATTCGAATTTTTTGAAAACTTGTCCATATACTGTCGACCAAGTTCAGAAATCTATTAAATTGCCTAAAAAGGCTTGCGATATTGTAAATGCTTATTGGTGTTATCTAGGTTTTGAAGTTGAAAGACTTAATATAACAATTTTTGCGGCTATGTTCTATAAATATATGGAACATGGGGCTTGGATACCTAAGTTGCGTTCACATGAAATCTCGACTGCTTTCGATGTGAAGTTTCGGGAGTTTGGGGGTACGGTTCTTTACAATCATAAAGTCGATAAAATTCTTGTCGAAAATGGTGAAGTTGCTGGTGTTGTAACAGATAATGGCAAAACATATAAGACTAAGAATGTAATAAGTAATGCTTCTCCACATCTAGTATATGGTAAGATGATTGATGAAGATAAGTTGCCTGAAATGGCTACCAAAGAGGCTAATGCAAGATTAATTGGTCCTCGTGGCTATGTTGCATATTTTGGATTAAATAAGTCAGTTGAAGAATTGGGTATCACTGATTATACATATTTTATATTCCCAACAGCCAACTCTAAGAAACTCTATGATAGTATGAATGACATAAATGCAAATCCTATTCAGGCAGTTGCTTGTGTCAATATAGTCAATCCCGACGCTTCACCTAAAGGTACATGTATGTTGACAATCACAACTTTATATGGCGAAAATGCTTGGGATGAAGTGAATGCAGAGAATTATTTTAAGACAAAAAATGCTATTGCTAGTCGTATGATAGATTATTTTGAGCAATCGACAGGTATCAAAATTCGTGAATTTATTGAAGAAGTGGAGATTGCTACACCTGCTACATTTGCTCGTTATACTGGTGCATATCAAGGTGCAATATATGGTTATCAAACAGAGCCTTGGGACTCAATTATGCCAAGAATGTCAATGATGGCTCAAGATACAAGAATTAAGGGATTGCGTTTCTGTGGTGGTAATGCTTTCAGGGCATATGGTTATGGAGGCTCATATATGTCAGGAAATACTGTAGCCCTGCAAACATATGTAGCTGTTAAGGAGGCGAAATAATGAGCGATAAATTAAATATTAAAATTAAAGCATTAGGTATACTTGATTTGCTAGAGTTTAAGAAATTAGTTCCTAATAGGCAGAAGAGGTTTGAAGAAGCGTCTATTACGCCTATTATAAAAGTTCCTCATAATAACGCTTTGGCAAATGAGCTTCATCCTAAGAAACAAGTACATACAATTACTAAGGTGGAAGAAGCTACATCTGATATGAAGACTTACACATTAAAATCTGATAAGCCTGCATATTTCAGAGCGGGGCAATACTTAAGTGTGAAACTTAATATTGATGGGCACATTGTATCAAGACCATATTCGATATCAAGTTCACCAGAGCAAACTAAGAATGGTGAATATACACTAACTATCAAAAGTTCTCCAGAGGGATTTGTTTCTAATTATATTCTAGATAACTGGAAAGAGGGAGATTCTGTTGTAACTAGTGCACCTGAAGGTAATTTCTATTATGAAGACCTTAGAGACCCTAAGACTATTATAGCATTAGCTGGCGGTGCTGGAATTACTCCTTTTTATTCAATGGCAAAATCCATCTATGAGGGTATTGAAGACTTTAATTTGACTATTATATATGGAGTAAGGACAGAAAAGGATATTGCTTACAAGGTAGATTTCGATAAATTCATTAAAGAAACTGATGGGAAAGTTAAGGTTATATATGTACTTAGTGACGTTATTACTAAGAAAAAGGGTTATGAAATAGGTTTTATTACTAAAGAAATAATCAAGAAGTATATTCCTACTAATAGTGACTATTCAATCTTTATATGTGGACCTCAAGTTATGTATAATTTTGTTGATAAAGAGATAGCTTCTTTCAATCTTCCAATAAAAAATATTAGGCGTGAAATGTTTGGGCAGATAAACGATATCGAAGCTAATATAAAGTTCCCTAAAGCGAAGAAAGGCAAGAAATATAATCTTATAATTAATATGGGTGGTGTGCAATATAAGACAGTTGCACTATCTAATGAAAGTGTGCTTGTAGCAATTGAGAGAGTAAAAGGGCTAGTTGCTCCATCAAGATGTCGTGCTGGCGAGTGTGGTTGGTGCAGAAGTAGGCTTATTAGCGGTGATGTATTTATTCCTGAAGATAATGATGGTAGGCGTGCGGCTGATAAGAAATTTGGATTTATTCATCCTTGTGCTTCATTCCCAATCTCTGACCTTGAGATAGAAGTGCCAACAGCAAAATAAATATATATTATAAACTTATGTATTAATGCAACCTGAAATAAATGTAAGGTTGCATTTTTGTATATACAAATTAATGAAATAGGATAAAGAATGTTCTTTATGTAAACATTTTGTTTTGTTTAATAGCAAATTAATAATATATATGATATAATTTTTTTATTATAAATTTGCGGAATTCTTATATTTAACTATCAATTAACTAAATTCGTTTGAATTATTTCTGCATTAATAGAAACCTCATACTATGAATCTGAAAGCTATTATGGAGAGTATATTACCTTAATGGACAATAGAAGTGAAAATATAAACACGCTAAAAAACTGCGATAATAAGATAAAACTCAACGTAAAGATGACAATTTTTATGTCTCTTGCAATGGTTATTTGGGGTGTATATCTACAATTAATGGACAGTACAGTACAGATTGTTATAGTACAGAATTTAGGGAAAAGCGAAGAGATTAAAGGTATAGTTCTACTTATTGCTAATTTGTTTATACCCGTCATTTTTCTAAATATCTTCGCTAAAATGAGCGACAATTCAAAGTCCAAAATGGGTCGTCGTGCTCCTTTTATAATCATTGGCACAATTATTGCTGCTGTTTTGGTTGTGGGGGCAGGTATATTTGCTGAATATAATTCTTTCTGGGGTTATACTATTTTCTTTATTCTGGCATATCTAGGCATATGCGTTTATAGACCTGCTGCTATGGCAATTCTGCCTGATGTTACTCCGAAACCTGTCCGCTCTCAAGCTAATGCTATCAAAGGCATTGTAAATGGGCTTGGTGGATTGTCTGTGGTGATTCTTATTGCAATTTTCGGCTCTAATATTCTACCTATATATGTTTTCGGTGCAATTTTTATGATAGTTATCTTGATATTATATATTAAGACTATTGATGAGCCTAAGTTAGTAGCTGAAGCGGATAGAATTATGGCTGAATATGATGGTATAATTTGTGATGAAGAAAACAAAAACGAATTAGATGGCCCTATTGGGCTTAAGTATATTAAACAAATGCCTAAAGGCGAAAAAAATAGCTTAATGATTATTATAGGCGCTTTGATGTTGGCATATTTCGGTTATGGGGCTATAATTGCTACGCAGATGAATCATGCTGTAAATTATTGGGGTATGACTAATAAGTCGGCTTCTGTATTTATGATTTTATTTGGTGCAGGAGGGATTGTTGCAACACCTATTATAGCTTACTTAAGCGTGAAGAGAAGCCGTAAATTTGCTATGGTATTAGGAAGTATCTGCCTTGTAACCTCATCAATAATTGCTATTGTATTAGGTAGTAATATGCCAATATTCCGTTATGTAACATATTTCTTTCTAGGTGCAGGCTGGGGATTTATTTCCATTATATCGCTTCCTATGATACTAGAATTATCCGATAAGAAGAATAATGCTTTCTTTACAGGCTTTTATATGTATGCCTGTACTATTGCAAAGGCATTTACTTCATACTTGTCCGGATGGTTTATTTCGAGGTCAGGAGTAGATGATTATTCGGTTTTGTTCCCCTATTCAATAGCTTTCTTTGTATTTGGTGGTATTCTTATTTGTTTTGCTAAGCACGGTAATGTGAAACCGCCTAGAATAACATTAATAGAAAAGAATGTATAATAAACTAAACATATTAGTAGATTAAGTATAATCGCTAATAATAAGTAGTTTGCTTAATATAGTTCAAAAAAAGTTTTCAATTGTAAGATTGAGGCATAAGATAAAGGAGGTTTCATAATGAAATCAAATAAAATTGTATTAATAATTATAGCGATTGTTCTTGTTATAGGTATTGCAGGTGGTTTATTGGCATATTCTATCTATGGCAAAGATGATAGTAGAACGGCGTCAGCCGATCTCACTGCCATTTATGTATATATGGGTGGAAATTATTATCTCGGAAGTACTGCCTATGTTGCAGAATCGACTGATACTACTGACACCTTCTCTTTCTATTCTGTTTCAGATTACGCAGAGGGCGATATAGATTATATTAGTAGTAGTGATATTAATGTTGCGACTGTTAGTGGTACTAATATTACTATAATAACTACTGGCGTTTTTACATTAACTTATGTAACTAATGTAACGGAAACTAATACAGTAGCTGAGACCTTAAATCAAGAGTATCAAGTTGTAGAAGGGGTCAATGTAGCTGATTATGAACATCTTTTCTATGGAGTTGAGCAGAATCTGCCTGTTGTTATTCATAACAATATTGCACTTTTAGACCCTAGGGCAGTAGAGTATGCTATACCTCACGATGGTGAGGAAGAGGCATTGGAATTAGATGCAAGCCTATTTGGTAATGGATATAGACTAGATTGTTCAAGAATTTTGAATCTTTCTGAAAGTTCTAATGAAAATCCAATCAAAGTAACAAGTAACGATGTTGTTATTCAAGATGTTCATTTTACTGGAATAGTTATGGAAGAAGGTCAAGGTTTAGATGTACTTGAGACTAGTGGTAGAATCGTTAAAGTTCATAAAGAAGAGGATGGGGAGCGACTGACGGGAATAAAAATTCTCCATTGTGCTATGGAAAATGCACATATATTGATTAGTATTAAGGCCTCTGATATACAGATTAAGGGATGTATACTTAAGAATGCTTCTGACTCTTGTGTATCAATATGTACTACCATGGAGGGGACTTCTAATATTGATGTTGAAAACTGTGCAATGGCAAATAGCGTAGTATCTTGTATGACATTCTGGAATGCGGAAGATATTACAGACCCTGCTAATTTCATTATCCTTAATATTAGTGGTTTCTTAGACCTATATAATTGGAAGAGTCTTGCAAATGCGAAGATAGTACCTGGTACTGAAAGTGTAGCTCCACTAGTTAATCCTATTATTAAGAAAGAAATGGAAAAAGAAGAGAATGAAGATTATTTCTATGAGTATGATGATACAAATTATATTCATTGTGGAATTATTGTAATTTCATCTAAAATTGGCGGTCATGGAAATCATCCGACAATGAATGGTTTTGAAGAAGTTGGTTTTGAAGAAAGAACTTATCCTTTGCCAAGTATTGCAACAAGATTCTTGACTACTTGTGTTTTATATGGTTACAATCAAGAAGTGAATATAATGCCTGATGAACAATTTGGAGATAATGAAGATTTGTATATAGAATTACTAAATGGCAGAGAAGACTAAATAAACAATATATAATTTGTTTTAGCCGCTTGTATTATGCAAGCGGCTAAATTTTTATAATAAAATTATTTAAAAATCGAAAATAGGGGTTGAATAATTAGTAAAAAAGATATAGAATATAATAATAGGAAGCAAAAGTTGTTTATGAACTACAAGTTCATATAAACTTTCACTAATTAATATATAATATTGCGGAGGATAGTATGAAGAAAAGAATAATTTCTATTTTTTTGTGTATGTTTATAATATTTGCCTACACAAATATTCTAACTGGATGTGAAACAGTTAAAAAACCTTTGAAGATAATTTTTCTTGGTGATTCAATTGCAGAAGGTATACTAGGTCCGTCGCCTATAACTGAAAGAGAACGATATGCATATTATGGAATTCTAGGGCTTCGCAATAATTATGAATACAATAATAGGGCAGTTTCTGGTCAACAATCTTCTGATATGCTGGCACTTATACAAAAAGAAGATGAAGGTGCGGCAATGACACAAACATTGATAAGAGATGCCGATGTCATACATATTTCTATATTAGGTAATGACTTATTACTTACAGATATAGGGCAACTTATTCTAAGTGCAGCAGATAACGATTTTTCAATTATTGATGAGATACTAATAACTTCTCGTATTAAATTCGCTGCAATAGTATCAACTATTAGAGAGTATAATCCTGATGCCGTATTAATGTTTCAGAATGTTTATAATCCAGTTAATGAAGATTCAGCCCTGATATATGATAGCATACGACAGACACTAGCAGGAAAAGATATAGAGCCTGATGGATATAGAGAACTTGGTGCCGCACTAATCTCAAGACTTAATGGAGTAATTAATGATTATTTAGTCGAAAACCCCGATGCTTTTTATCTCATTGATTCTTTTTCTGAATTTGATAGAATATATGAAATTGACTATGATTTAGGGGAAAAATTAATAATAGCTGACGGTATTCATCCTTCAAATTATGGACACGCAGTTTTAGCGGATTTAATACAGAAAAAATTAGAAGTATTATCTTTGGCTGATAAAAATATTGCGGTCAAAGATTATAAGACACTTAGACAAGAGCAATTAGTTAGAATGTTTAGTGAAAATGTAGACACAGAAAAATACATTACGAATATAAATAGTGCAAGTACTTGCGAAGAAATAACCGATATATATTTTGGTGCAATTTCTGGTGTTCTACCAGATTATTATTAAGAGGAGACTAATATGAAGAATAAGATATTTATAGTAATTACAATATTAGTAATGTTTTCATCCTTGTTAGTATTTTGGGGCTGTAATAATGAAAAAAGCGATGAATACAAGGTTGATGAAGATATGGAATTTGCTATTGATTCAGCTACTAATATTTTCAATGTTCCTGTTAATTTATTTCTTGATTTGAATGAGAGTAAGATAATACTTAGAGCAGATGGAACAGTTCAAATGAGATTTATTATAAAAAATAATATTTCTTTATTATTAAATAGTTTTGTAAATGAAGATACTTTGCAATCAATAAATATTGTGGATGCAGCTTCTATATATTTACCTACTTTGTTTCCTACTATGGACTTAACACAGTTGCAAGCAGCCTTGAATATTCTTGAAGAAAGCATGAATTTTGCACTTTTGGGCTTTGATTTTGATGACCCCAATACTATTGCTTTGGAAGAGTCCTTAAGTACTACAGGCATGTTGCCTTCAGACTTTCAAATACCAAGTGGATTGGGGATTGAATACAACGGCAACTATTATATGAAGAATGTAGTATCTGAGTATAGTGGCGAGCATACTGGAGTTTATGTGGGCAATGCTGAACTTGATGAAAAGCTTTTTACAATAATGACAATGACAGATAATGAAGATAATACAGCAATTAAATGTTTGAGTTTGAGAATTGAATTTATAAAGCTTGTTTTATTTGCCAATGAAAAGTGATAGTTAATTTTATTATTGAATATTAGATAATATCTTAGATTAATATATTTATAAGTTTTTGTAAAAAATAAGGCAAGGATTATTCCTTGCCTCAGACTGTAGAAGAAGCTAGTTTTTGAAGCTAGCTTTTTTGAAATTTT
>CAZKXV010000012.1:0-16165 GCA_964556835.1 uncultured Clostridia bacterium | reverse complement strand
TCCAGCTGATTTTGCTGTATGGAAGAAAGCGGATAGTAATCATATTATGCAATGGAAATCCCCTTGGGGAATGGGTTATCCCGGTTGGCATATCGAATGTTCGGCTATGTCAGCTAAGTACTTAGGCGACTATTTCGACATTCACACTGGCGGAGTTGACCATATTCCAATCCACCACGAAAATGAAATTGCACAAAACGAGGCACTAACGGGCAAGAAATGCGTAAATTTCTGGATTCATGCTGAGTTTATGCTATTTGATAACGGTAAAATGAGTAAGAGTTTGGGTAATACCTACAAAATTGATGACTTGATTGAAATGGGATATAGTGCTTTGGATTTTAGATATTTTTGTCTTAATGGTCAATATCGTAAGAAACTGAACTTCACTTTCGAAGGTTTAGATGGGGCAAAGGTGGCATTGATAAGACTTCGTAAGCTACTTGTTGTGCATAAGGCTTCTGTAGTTAAGACAGATAAGGCTATCCTTGATGACTATTATGTCAAGTATAAGAGTTCTATCTTGAATGACTTAAATGTGCCTATGGCAATGGGACATTTATGGACAATGTTGAAGCTACCATATTCAAATGATTTATACAATCTTGCGATAGAAATGGATAATGTATTTGGGTTGTCTCTAGAAATGCCGTATGTAGAACCTGAACAAGAGATGCCTGCTGAAATAGTACAGCTTGCTGAAGACAGAGTAAGGGCTAAGGCAGATAAAGATTATGCACTAGCTGATAAGTTGAGACAAAATATTACTGCGAAAGGTTATGCTATAGCAGATACTAGAGAGGGTTATACCTTGTCTAAGGAATAATATATTTTTGAATATAATACATATTGTTATTGCCCGTATTAAGATGTACGGGCAATTTACATATTAATCTTTACTAATAAGGACTCTTAGTGAGGTATGGCACTAATTTATAGGTGTATGCTCAAGTTGTTTATTGAGGTTTTAAGTTCTTTGAGCAATCTTCTACCAAGAGGTTTTGGTTGCGTATTAGCACCATCCCCACAATTATTGAATGCCTTTGTAACTTCGATTACTCCCATAGTTGAACCGATTATCATCATGTCCGCTATATGACTTGCCGATTTATCTACCAATGTGCTTAGTTTTATAGATGACCATCTTAATGCTTTGGATAATTTTTTTGAGTTTTCAATTTCTAATCCATTTTGATTCATTAGGTTTACAGCAGTATCATTGATTTCTTTATATGCTTGCATTTGTCTATCAAGTTCCTTCAACAGCCCCGTTGTGTTCACTGAATTGATTACTGCCTCAACTGATTGAATTCCTATTAATGTACATCTATATATTTGGTCTAGTAGTTCTACTTGTTGCTCAGTCATTGAACATGTTGCTTCTGTATTCACATGACTAGGTTTAGCAATTTTTGAAATAAATTTCTGTGCCTTATCCTTCAAAGGTATTTCATTATTAGTTTGATTAGAGTTATCCATATTTTTATATCTCCTTAATTATTTATTATTCATATTATTAACTTTTTTATCGGCTTTAATTCATATTGTAACTAGTATAGAATAAAATAATGTATGGGGGTAGAAATAATATGAGTGAAAATAGAGAGATTAAAAGGGTTCATACGCTAAATATTTCGAAGAAGATTACCGTTTCGGGTGTTATTAATGTAGATAGTTATGATGAGAAAGCTATCATTATACAGCTATCAGATTGTATGTTGTATATGAATGGTAGCGGGTTTATGGTAGATACTTTTTCTGTCGAGCAAGGTACGCTTGTAATTGTTGGCAACTTGATAGAGTTAAGGTATACCAAGTCTAAGGAAAAAACTAGTTTTATCAAACGATTGCTAAAATGAACTTAGCGAATACTGGTTATGCTCCAATTATCTTCTTAATCCTATTATTAAGCGAAGGTCTCTTAACATTTTTTCTTTCTTTTGTGGTTAGTTTTTATAAAGGATTCAATAAACAGATAGTTTTCCTACTTAGTTGTCTTGTCGCTACTGGCTTATTCTGGTATATTCTGCTAGTATTAGATAATGGAAATATAAGATTATATCAGGTGTTTGCCTATTCTTGTGGCTTATGGGTTGGGCATTTTCTCAAGATTAAGAGCTAAGATATTTACAATCTAACACTTCATATATAGGGTTAATTAATATTGACTTATTAGGTCTTATGAGGTATAATATTATACTTGCTATACTATAGTGAAATTTGATGGTGTATATATGAAAGACCTCGACAAAAAATATTATGAAGTTGATTTTACTCCGCTTGCGTGGGCAGTTTTGGTATGCTCAGCTTTGGCATTCATTTCACTATTCTTTACATCTTTCACTTTAGAGTATTCGGGTATAATTTTCAATATCAATGTTCTTGATGCTATTTCCAACACCAGCTCGCCTATTAATACTGAACCATTGTCCATTCTTAGGACTACGCTTGTAGTAGGCCTTATTCTAAGCATATTGAACATTTGTCTTTCTTTCTATCAAATGACTCATAATAATCCCAGATTTATGCGTGTGATAAATACCCTTAGATTAATGATAACTGTTGGACTTATCACCGTTCTTACTGTTATTGGTACTAGTTATTCGGAGGGGCAAGTTTCTATGTCGGATTTGGGTGTTAGCGGACTGTCTTTCTCCCTCTATTTCTATATAATAGCATATTTCATAAATTTGTATTATGGTTATAAACAAAGTGTAAAAGTTGTTAATTACAAAGCACTTAGTAGCGTAATAATGATTTGCGGCTTTTTCTTGTGGGCAATTAGTTTTATAGATGTGGGTTCGGGTCGAATTATTGGATTTGATTCTTTAATTTTCAGTCTTGAAGATTTTGCAAATGACAACTTGGCTGCGATTTTAGGTGATGATAATTATCTATATATGATACTCTCTAGTACTTTTTTCTATATGTATCTTTATAATGCTGTAACAAATATATTCAATGTTTTAAGTGTGCGTAATTTCAGATTGTCTAGTGTAATGAGATACGTGTTAGGTTTTGCTTATTCAGTAGGTTTTCTGCTTTATCTAATTATAGGATTGGGTTCAACTCCTGAAGGTTCAATAGGCGTTATTTTGATTAGTGCGGTTTATTTTGCTCTGCTTATCTATACCTTAACTATGTATAGAAATCTTGAAGGTAGAATAATCTATGATAAAAATCTTAGACCTATAGATACAGAGGAAGTCGAAGAAGATGAAGATATATATTTTGACGACACAGATAATCCAATTTTCAGCAATCATAAAGATGACACTGAAGTTATAGCTAGCGTTAATCAAGAAGATGAAGATGAGGATGAGAATGACATAAAGGATTCTTTCCCTGAACAGAAAAGCAATAACGGGTTAGTTCCTATGGATAGTCCTGTAGAGGATAAACCTGAAGAGTATGACTCTATAATAGATAAATTAATTGAAAAGTATGTAATAGATCGGAAGAATGCTGATATTGCTACATTCAGTACCACGCCTGCCGAAGAAGAGATTGAAGAAGAAGAAATTGAAGAAGAAATTGAAGAAATTTTGGAAAATGATGATATTGATGAAGCACCTAAAGACATTGAAGATACTAATGCCTCTGAACTTGCTCAAGATAGCATTAATGAATTAGGTGAGTTACAATCTAGGTCGCAAGTTACAAAAAACATTACAAAACAAGACCCAGAAGCAGAAATAATAAATGAAACAACAGCTGATGGGGTTGCACTTACTGATGAATATTATAAACGTTTTACTTCTGCTAATACAGCAATAACATCTCATATCATTAACACAAATGAAGATGTCTTAAAAGTAGAGAGCGAAGCTCTGATAAGTTATGATACTGCCGATTTCGCATATTTAGAAAGCTATAAAGCTCATGTAGCTACTCAAGAGAATAGTATAGAGGTAAGAGCAGAACTTATGCATAAATTAAAAGCAGTGGGACTTGCTAATATGCCGAAAGATAGTTCGACTAATAGTATAAGCGAACAAGAGTCACAAGAAACTGACATTATGGAAGAAGTCGAATATACAAATGACATCAAAGAATTAGAGCAAGAAGAAAAGCATGAAATTATAAAAGAACAAAAGGTGATTGAGAAAGAGGAAATTATAGTCACAGTTCCTGTTGCTGAGAAAGTAGCTGAAACTCCTGTCAAAGTTCCAGAGTATACAGCTTATGATTTGTATTATAGGGATAGTGAAACTAATGCAGAATTCCTCTATTTAGGAAATAGCCTGCCTACTGAAATTAAGAAAATTAAGTCTGACCAATTATACTCTGAATTAAATGAAATGGAGAGAATAGAGTTTCGTAATCTGTTCATAGATTTACATAGAACGGCTGTTCCAAGATTGCCACAATATTATATAAATGGCGACAATACAGCTTTTTATCTTCAAGTACTACATTGTTTGAGTTATGTTGGTGATATTAGTATCACTCTCACTATGAAGATACATGATAGTATTTGTCAGGTTTATGCTGATGATATTTATTTTATAAATAATTGTAAACGCAAAATAATAGATATATTATACCCCAAAGCGAAGAGAGAAAATGGGCTGCTTCAGATAATTGAAGACCTTTGTGAAGAATCTGTCAAATTAACTTTGAGAAATAGTTTTGGAATGACTATACCTGTTATTAATAGGCTTGCAGTAGTGTACTTAAGACAAGGTAGATTTGATGATGCAATTAAGATGTGTGATTTCTGTATAAGAAACAATATCAAAATTGATAGAGTGGGCGGATATGAATTTTTTAAGAAGAGTATAGGGCGACTGAAGAAGGCGCAGGGCGATGAATAGAGCAGTAATTGATATAGGGAGTAATTCCGTAAGACTACTAATGCCGAATAGCAATACCAAGCAAATTAGTTCTACCCAAGTAGCTGAAGGAATGGTTCATACAGGTTATTTGAAGAATGATGCAATTGAAAGGACAGCGAAAGCAGTAATAGAATTCTATAATACTGCTATGCAAGGAGGAGCGGATAAGGTATGCGTTTTTGCAACGGAGGCTATTAGAAGCGCTAATAACAGACAAGATTTTGCTAATAGACTTTTGCAAGAAAATATATCAATACATATTCTTACTCCCTCTGAAGAGGCTAGGATTGGCTACATAGGAGCAAGTCAAGGTGGTAAAGCTAGCGTGCTAGATGTTGGCGGTGCAAGTTCTGAGTTAATTGTTGGTGAAGATGATAAGATATTGTATTCTAAGAGCCTACCTATTGGCATTGTAAAGCTAAAAGATTTATGTAAAGGGCAAGATATTGCTAAATTGAAACAGATAGTTAAAGAGAAAATAGAAGAATATGGCAATGTGCCAGAATCGGATTATCTGATTGGGATAGGCGGAACTGCAAGCACAATAGTCGCAGTTCTTTTAGGCGGATATGATAGAGATAAGATACATAATTATAATTTGAGTCTAGAAGAAATAGTTAAGTGTCTAGAAATAATAAGTAGTGCAAAGGACAAATCATTGCTTCCTGGACTATGTCCAAAACGTGCAGAAGTTATCATTCCCGGAATAATTATAATTCTAGAAGTGATGGAAAAGTTAGGAAAAACTACTATTTTAGTAAGTGAGAATGATAATATGGAAGGGTATTTAAGTTTTTTTTAGAAAATATATAAAATCACCCTAAATTTCATTGACAAATTTCTCATAATCTTATAATATAATCTAGCATTCGTAAATAGCGGTGTGGTCATCGCGGGGTAGAGCAGTTTGGTAGCTTGTCGGGCTCATAACCCGGAGGTCGTGGGTTCAAATCCCCCCCCCGCAACCAAATAATTCCAGGGCGGCGTAGCTCAGTTGGCTAGAGCAATCGGTTCATACCCGATAGGTCGTTGGTTCGAATCTGACCGCCGCTACCATGGCCCCATGGTCAAGCGGTTAAGACACTGCCCTTTCACGGCAGTAACAGGAGTTCGATTCTCCTTGGGGTCACCATGAAAAACGTTGTGGGAGCATAGCTCAGCTGGGAGAGCATCTGCCTTACAAGCAGAGGGTCACAGGTTCGAGCCCTGTTGTTCCCACCACAATACCACTCATCAAAGGATGAGTGGTTTTTTTGTTATTTGTAATAATTTGCTTTTAAGCTACATTTAGCATAATTACAGAGTATTTGAGATGGTGGAGTATCTAAAAGAATTTGTATTATTGATAAAAAAATTGGAATATTTTAAGGCACGCTATCATATAGTTGATGTATGGGACAAGCTCAAATTATTGAATGTATAGCAAGTTTTGTGGCAGGTATTATGCTTGTTGCAACAATAGGGTGGTTAATAGGCGGCAAGGCTATGAAAGCTGTGGTTATGAATGCTCTTATAGGCGGCATTTTTCTTGTGATCCTCAGTCTTCTGCAAATACTAGTAATAAGTCCTGCTACTTGTCTTATAACTGCTATGCTAGGAATTGGTGGTGTGGTTATTATATTGTTTCTTCCCTGAAATTATTATGATTGGCAAGGTCACCTGCTCTTTTGAGTGGGTAGTAAGCAACAGATAGAATAATTGTGTTGCTGATTATATGTGTCAAGAAGAAAGTGATACCGCTGGTATAGAGTGCAATCCACATTTTCATATAATTATCGCTAGTATAAATAAATGTATCTATAGTGGTTGATAATATTCCGAATAGAAAACTCATTACTCCTGCGAAAATGGCAAAGAAAACAGGATTATTCTCAGCATGAAATTTCTTTAATATTTTATATAAAAATGATGCCCCTATTCCAAGCATAGGAAAATAAAAAAAGTATAAGATTACCCATGAATTTAGACCCCATAATAACATTTCAATTAATACAAAGATAAATATACTTGGTATAGATATTCTTAGCCCGAAAACAACTGAATATATTATTATTAATAATGTAACAATTTCTATATTAGGAATTCCCATTAATGCCAACTTGCCCCCGCTAAGTGTGGCAATAAGCACTCCTATAAGTGCTATTGATTGTGTTTTAGTACGCTTTTCCATCTTTATTATCTAGTAAGAGGGAATTGTAAAGATATAAGTGCACTCGCCTTGAATAGGTAGAGACCCTATTCCATTTGTTGCAGAGCAAAAGGTAACAGTAGTTTCTGTATCGTATACTACTTCGATTGTTCCCCATATTTCATTATAGAAATTCGGAACATCTGTATAAACAGCAATGAATTCTGAATTCGCACTGTTAGGGCTTAATGTGCCTATTGTTAATAAATATTCACTATCCCCTTCCCCGCTAGTTGTAAAGGTTAATTCGCCATCATTTTGAAAAGCCTCAAGCGCATCAATTAGAAAACCTTCTTCTGCATTTCTTTCGAGAACAGTAGTTTCCTCTCCATCAATTATTATGATGTATATCTTATCTGATTCGTTAACTGGTAGGGGTTCTTTTACACAGCTTGCAAAAGTGCAAACTAGTACGGTGATTATGACTATAATTCCTATAGCCTTCAAAAATTTGTTCATATACTTATCCTCCCGATAAATAAATTGTATTTTCGGATATTATTTAATAAATATATGGTATCCTGACTTGTAGAAAAACCTTCGTTTTCTGCGTGCCTTCCCGTTAAGTGGCATTTATCGCATTTAACTACTAACAGTAGCGGGGGCTGTGATGGACTTGCACCATCTTCCCGTATATTCATTTTATCCAAGCTTAATATAACATAATTATCTTTTTGTAGCAAGCATTATCAATTATAAAATTTATTATTGATTTTTTTGTCCCTATAAAAAAGTGATTTATAATGTGTTATATTTATATAATATCATTTTTACTTGCCTTGAAAGTGTATTATGAGTATAATAAATATATTCGAAAATATAAGAAAGGTGACTATGAACAAGAGTTTTGTTAAAGAGATTACAGATATGGATATTGACTTTGCCAAGTGGTATACTGACATTGTCAAAAAGACTGAAATGGTTGATTATGGACCTGTTAAGGGAACTATGGTTATTCGCCCCTACGGTTATGAAGTGTGGGAGCTTATTAGACACGAATTAGATAGCAGATTTAAGAAGATAGGAGTGAAAAACGCTTATTTTCCGCTTTTTATCCCTTATAGTTTCTTGCTCAAAGAAGCGGAGCATGTTGAGGGATTCGCACCAGAAGTTGCTATTGTAACTCATGTCGGCGAAACTGAACTTAGCGAGAAATTAGTTGTTAGACCTACAAGCGAGACTATAATTTGTGATATGTATAGCAAATGGATAAATTCTTATAGGGATTTGCCAGTTCTTATTAACCAATGGGCAAATGTAGTTAGAATGGAGAAAACAACAAGACCATTCCTTAGAACCTCCGAATTTTTATGGCAAGAGGGGCATACCGCCCACGCAACCGCTGATGAAGCGAATGCAGATGCTAGAAAAATGCTTGAATTATACAAAAAATTTGCTGAAGAAGTTCTTGCTATCCCAGTGTTAATTGGTGTTAAGTCTGAGAAAGAGAAATTTGCGGGTGCGAAACATACTTATTCTATGGAAGCTATGATGTTAGATGGTAAGAGTTTGCAAGCGGGAACTACTCATGATTTGAGTAATAATTTCGCTAAACCATTCAATATTCAATACCTAAGCCGAGATAACGTAATGGAATATGTTTATCAAGCTAGTTGGGGTGTTTCCACTAGATTGATAGGCGGTTTAATTATGGCTCACGGTGATAATAGAGGACTTGCTCTACCTCCGAAAGTTGCGCCTATACAAGCTGTAATAATACCTATAGCAGAGCATAAAGGCGGAGTAATGGAAAAAGCTGAGGAACTAAGAGAAATGCTTCTTGAAAGTGGTATCAGAGTAGAACTCGATAAGAGTGACAACTCAGCAGGTTGGAAATTCAATGAATACGAAATGAAAGGCGTTCCACTAAGAATAGAGATAGGACCTAGAGATGTTGAGAATAATTGTGTTGTTGTCTCCCGTAGAGACAAAGTAGGTAAGGAAAACAAACTTTTTATCAATCATAGCGAATTAGTACAGCAGACAAAGGAATTATTAGAGGATATTCAGATCAATATGCTTGAAAAAGCAAGATTATTCAGAGATGAACATATTGTTGATTGTTCTAGCGTTGAGGAACTATTAGAAGCAGTGGATAATAAGAACTTTGTTCGTGCAATGTGGTGTGGTTCACCTGAGTGTGAGGCTAAAATAAAAGAGAGAACTTCAGCTTCTTCAAGAGTTATGCCTTTTGACCAAACTTCTATAGGAGATAATTGTATTTGTTGCGGTAAAAAAGCTGAAAAATTGATATATTTTGCTAGAGCTTATTAATAATTTTTCTCTTATGCGTGAGACTAATATATGTATGTTGCTCATATCTTATAGGTATGAGCAATTTTATTGCTTATAATATAAAGTGGAATATTACTAAATAGTTAAATCTAAAATGTATCAGCATAAAGAGGGTGAACAAAATGGGTATTTTTTCAGGAAAAAATGTAGAGTATAAGCCGGATGCTTCTAAGAAGTGTTTTGTGCTGTCTAAAGTAAGGGCAATTGATGGTGATGAATTTGTTGTGTCTTCTGAGCATAAAAGAAAGCAAGTTGTTGGGATTGAGGCAGGAGCTTTTGAAAAGGATCTTAAAATAAAGAAAATCATTATTGAAGAGGGTGTTGAGCAAATAGGTGCAAATGCCTTTGCTGATTGTTCTGCTAAAGAAATAGTATTACCTAGTACGCTGAAGTCATTAGGTTCAGGTTGTATGAAAGGTATGAAGAATTTAGAGGAATGCATAATTCCTGAACATATTAACATTATCCCAGATAAAACTTTTAGTGATTGCATAAATTTGAAAAGAGTTGAGTTCAAAGGCAAGATTATTGACATAGGTAATGATGCATTTAACAATTGTATAAGTCTTGAAGATTTTACTATTCCATTGAGTACAATGTCTATAGGAGATAGTGCTTTTATGGGCTGTAAAAGACTTGAGAGAGCTATTTTGCCGCAAGACTTGATGGAACTCGGCAAGAATGCTTTTAATGGCTGTTCGAAGCTTTGCGATGTACAGATTAATTCTTCTCTAAAATCATTGAAAGATAGCACGTTCGCTGATTGTTCAAATATTGAAAAACTGGTACTTCCTGATTCTATTGAAACTATCTCTAGAAATTGTTTTGTAAATTGTTCAAGATTAAAAGATATTAATATTCCTAAGTATCTAAGTAATATCACAGATAATTGTTTCAAGGGCTGTAAAAGTCTTCAAAATCTTGAGCTTACTGATAATATACTTGAGATAGGAATGAATGCATTTTCTAATACTGGGCTTATAGATTTCAAGATTCCTGCTTCTGTCAGTATGATAGGACTAGGTATTTTACAAGATTGTAAGAAGATAAGTTCACTTGAAGTCTGTCTTGCATCAAGCTACTTGGTAAGTAATCATAGCTATATTAGATATTTTTTCGGGGGTATATCTCACAATTCTGGTGGGGATATACCTGTTTCACTAAGAAAAATAATAGTTTCGAAGGGTTGTCTTGCTATTGGTGATTTTGCATTTTTCAATTGTAGCGGATTACTGGAAGTTGTCTTGCCTGAGGGCATAGAGAGTATAGGCAAGAATGCTTTCTGGTTCTGTAGTAGGCTTAAGAAAATTACAATCCCTAAGTCATTGAAATCAATAGGCGATTTTGCTTTTAGATTATGCGCCAGTATGGTGGACTTTAGTTTAAATGAAGGAATAGAGAGAATAGGTGAAAGTGCTTTTTCTGGTTGTGCTTCAATTGAGAAGATTAATCTGCCTGCATCTGTAAATAGGATAGAAGAGGGAGCGTTTAGTGATTGCAAGTCTCTTAAGGCATATGGAATAAACGAGAAAAATACTCATTATATCGTTCAAGATGGCGTGCTTTATAATTCTGATAAGACTATTCTTATGGCAATTCCATCTTCGCTTATTAAAGATAAATACGTTGTAGATAAAGCTTGTACCAAAATAGGAAAAGAGGCTTTATATAATAGTAAGCTCAATAAAATAGTACTGAATAAGGGTATCAAAAAAATAGGCGAAAATGCTTTCCGCTTAGCAAGTGCTCTTGAAGAAATAATTTTGCCTGACACAGTAGAGAAGATAAAAGATGGTGCTTTTGCACAAAGCAATATCAAGAAGATATATATTCCTGCAACTGCGAAAATTATTGGTAAGAATATTTTATTCAAATGTACAAAAGTTGAAGAGGCTACCTTGCCATTTGTAAGGAAAAGTGAAGAAATTAACCATTCATTTCTACGATACTATTTCGGCGGTAACTCTTATGATAAAGGCGGTGAAATGTGTAAATCTTTGAAAAAGGTTATAGTTCCTGAAGGCATTACTGCAGTAGGAACTTGCTGTTTCAGAGATTGGACAAGTATTGAGCAGATTGTATTGCCTGAAAGCCTAACTTTTATTGGCGACTATGCTTTTAACGGTTGCAAATGGCTCAAAGCATTGCATATACCTCAGAATGTAACGAATTTAGGTGTCGCTATTCTAGGATTTACTGATAATCTATCTGAGGTCAGTATCCCGCTTGAACCATTTTATAATGCTACTAATAATAGCTATCTAAGATATTTCTTTGGAGGTATGGGATATGGTTCTGGTGGTGAAGTGTCTAGAAGCTTGAAAGTAGTTAATGTAAATAGCGGCGCTACGGTAATAGCTGATAATGCATTTCGTGGCTTAAATAATGTTACTACTATAAATTTGCCAGATACCATTAATACTATTGGCGCTTGGGCTTTTGAATCTTGTAAATTATTAAAGGGTCTTCAGTTGCCCGATATAGTTACTAGCATTGGCGGTTCTGCGTTCAGAAATAGTGTTTCTCTAGAATATGTTAATATTCCTCGTGATATACAAGTTATAGGTCTGTATGCGTTCCGTGGCTGCTCAAGTTTGAGAGAAGCAATAATACCTGATAATGTTACAGAAATTAATGCCGATGCGTTCAATGGCTGTAGTTCTATTAAGAAGGTTATTATTCCTAAACATATTAATAAAATAGCTAACGAAGCGTTTATGAATTGTACCTCACTTGAAGAAGTAAAAATTGTGGCATCAGTGAAAAATTCTAATCCTATTATAGGAGGCGCATATATGTTTAGTAAGTGTAGCCCTAAGCTGAAAATCTATATACCTAAAGACAGTATAGGCACATACAGAAATATTGTAGAATGGCAACAATACAAGGATATTTTGGTTGAATATTGATATTGATTGATTAATCAGATAATAAAAGGGAAGATTGCAAAAATATTTTCCCTTTTTTGTTTGCAGATTTCGATTATTATGCTAATATAATGATGAACATAAGGAGATTATTTATGGATAAAGATTTTGCTATGCCAATTAAAGGTGATGAAATTGTTTTAAATAAGACCTATCTTACTAAGCGTAACAAGACTTCTTTTGCAATTGCTGGAGGCGGGCAAAATCTAATTATTGGAATGGTAAATACCTTTTTGATGTTCTTTTATACAGATGTATTTCTCTTGCCTATTGGATTTGTAACTGCCCTAATGCTTGCAGCACGTTTGTTTGATGCATTCAATGACCCTTTTATGGGGCTTATAGTAGATAAAACTAGAACAAAATATGGCAAGTTAAGACCTTACATACTTATTTCGGCTTTTCCTATTGGTCTTTTAACATGTTTGCTTTTTATTGTCCCTGACTTTGCTAATGATTATTCTAAGATGGTTTATGCATCTATAACTTATATATTATTCGGTGTTTTCTATACAGTATGTGATGTGCCTTTCTGGGGATTGGCTTCGGCTATGACTCCAAATTCAGAAGAACGAGAAAAGATGATATCATTTTCAAGGATTATACATTCTATCGGGGGCGCCTCACCTATTTTCCTTGTACCTTTGTTCATAATGATTTTTAATGATAATGATGAAAAAGGGTTTATGTTTGCAGGAATTTTTGCAGGAGTTATAGGTTCAATGTTATTCCTCAAAGCTTTCTTTGGAACAGAAGAGCGGACAGTGCTTTCTGAAAAAACTCCTACAATTGCTGAAAGTTTTTCATATCTAGTACGTAATAAGCCACTACTTAGAGTTGTCTTATCTAATATCATAGGTTTTACTAGAGCAATGCCTTTTATAGCTAGCATATATATAGCTACATATTTATTGGGCAATTCTACTTATAATATTTTCATTATTATCGCTTGGGGCGGTGGTGGTGCTGCAGGTTTAATATTTACACCTAAAATTACTAAAATAATCTCATATAATAAGATTTATATGTTAAGCGCAATATATTGCACAATCGCAAGTTTGATTATGCTTCTTGTATGCATAGTATTCTCGGGTACAACTATGCTAATACTACTTTTGTTGTGTCTTATTATTGTGGGATTAGCTTATGGAATATGCACTAATATCAATTATGCAATGATTGCAGATTCTGTCGATTATATGGAATGGAAGACTGGCGAAAGAGTAGAAGGGGTTACGGTATCTTTGCAAACACTTATGAACAAGACTATGACAGCTCTACAAACCTCATTACTAGGAATATTATTGATTATAATAAAGTTTGCTCAACCTATAAAAAATTCATCAGATGAAATTATTACTCAAGTTCAATCGGATAATACTATACTTGGTTTTGTGCTTATAATAACTGCAGTTCCAGTTATTGGATGGATTTTATCTGGTGTTATGATGTCTAAGTATAATTTCATAGGAGAGATGAGAGAGGAAGCACAACGTGATATTCTGCTTGCTCGTGAAGTTAAAATAGCAGCTTTAGAGGAAAGGTTAGAGGCTGAGGAAAAAAATGATAATAATGACAACAATTATTCAAATCCTGATGGATTCTAAGAATTGTTATGCCTTGAATTAGGATGAATTGCTTCTATTCATTTGAATAGTAAAATCTAATTATATAAAAGTAAACTTTTATACATACAAAAGCCAGCCCATTTACGGGCTGGCTAAATTTGTGTCTAAATAAGTGTCTAAATTTGTGTCTAAATAAGTGTCTAAATTTGTGTCTAAATAAGTGTCTAAATTTGTGTAATGATATTACTTTTTGTTTTTGGTATCTTTGATATCCTTTATATCTGCACCGAATGGGAATAACCCTAGTGGTATTAGCTTAAAAGAACCAATAGCAAGTGGTGCTCCTATGATAGATATACATAGAGCGATTGTTTGTACAAGATACATTAGCCCTATCTCCCATCCAAATAATAAGAGCCAAATAAGATTAGCGAATGGATATTCGCTAAAGTTTACATCTATTTTCTTCTTAAATGGTGCTAAATTGACTCTTGCTAGTTTAAGACATTGTTTACCGAACGGTATACCTATTAATGTTATACATAATAATATTCCTAATACAAACCAACATACAGATACAATAAAGCCACCTAATATAAACCATAATATATTGCCAAGAGTTCTCATCATAATTCCTCCAACTAGTTATAGTTTATACTAACATTTAATTTATTATTTAACAAGTCTGAATTTGTATTATTATGCAAGTTGTGATATAATACTTTATATAATTTTACATTAGGAGAACATAATGGGCAACGTATTTATTTTCGATCATCCACTAATTACACACAAGATTTCTCTTCTTAGAGATGTTCGAACCAGTACGAAAGATTTCAGAGCAATGATTGAGGAAATTACCACTCTTATGTTATATGAAGCACTAAGAGACTTAGATATGATGAAAGTTGATATAACTACTCCTATCTGTAATGCAACAGTTGACATATTAAGTGATAATGAACCTATTATCATTCCTATCCTAAGGGCAGGGCTTGGTATGGTCAACGGAGTTACTTCAGTTATGCCTTTAGCGAGAATAGGACATTTAGGGGTATACCGTGACCATGAAACACTAGAGCCAAAAGAATATTATATTAATTTCCCCGAAGATATTGACAAAAGGCTAGTAATTGTTCTTGATCCTATGCTGGCAACCGGTGGATCTTCTGCATACGCAATTGATTGTATTAAGAAAGCGGGTGCGAAAAAGATTAAGCTAATATGTATATTGGGTGTTCAAGAGGGAATAGATATGATTCAGAAAAAGCATCCTGATATAGACTTATATCTTGGCAAGAAAGATGATTGTTTGAATGATATCGGTTATATTGTGCCGGGGTTAGGCGATGCTGGCGATAGAATATTCGGAACTTGCAAATAAATAGGTACAAATTATGAGAACTGCACTCGTTACAGGAGCAACAAGAGGAATAGGCAAAGCTACTGCAATTGGGCTAGCTAAACTTGGCTACTTAGTTATTTTGGGATACAAAAATAATGAACAAATGGCGGAGGAAGTAGTAAATAGCATTCGTAAAAATGGGGGTACAGCACACGCTATACAAGTTGATATATCTGATAATGTTAGTATAGAGAATATGGTTGATACTATTTGTAGTAAATATGAAGGTGTTGATATTTTAGTAAATAATGCAGGCATTTCGTTACAGAAACTTCTTATAGACACAAGTTACGATGAATGGACAGAGGTTATAGATACTAACCTTAATAGTGCATTTTATATTACTAAGTTATTACTTCCTTATATGCTGTCTAATAAATGGGGTAGAATTATAAATATTTCCTCAATTTGGGGACTTGTCGGCGGAAGTATGGAAGTTGCGTATTCTACATCAAAAGCGGGTCTAATAGGTTTCACTAAAGCACTTGCAAAAGAATATGGACCATCAAATATTCTAGTTAATTGCGTTGCCCCTGGTTTAATTGCAACAGATATGAATAACAATCTTACTGAGGAAGAAACAGCACAAGTATGTGAGGATATTGCATTAGGTAGAGCAGGCACGCCACTTGAAGTTGCTGAACTAGTGTGTTTTCTTGCAAATGAAAAGACCAGTTATATAACTGGTCAAGTAATTCAAATTGATGGTCTTATGAAAGGATAGTTATTTCTTAATTATTACATCTAACTTGTTATATGGTATTTCAATATTAGCTGCTTGTAGTGCTTTGTATACCAATTCGTTCAAGTCATAAAATGTATCCCAATAGTCCGCATTTTTCACCCATACTTTCATAGTAAATATTAATGAGCTAGAGGCCTGTTCATTTAATCTGATTAATGGCTTAGGGTCATCAAGGATTAAGGGGTGGTCTTCAACAACT
>CAZKXV010000011.1:0-17142 GCA_964556835.1 uncultured Clostridia bacterium | reverse complement strand
CTATTACGCACTCTTTAAATGTATGGCTGCTTCTAAGCCAACATCCTGGTTGTTTTAGCGGAAACACATCCTTTACCACTTAACTTGCACTTTGGGACCTTAGTTGTAGGTCTGGGCTGTTTCCCTTTTGACCATGCGACTTATCTCACATAGTCTGACTCCCTGAAATCAAGTATCCGTCATTCGGAGTTTGATAAAGGTCGGTAAGCTGTGAAGCCCCCTAACTCATTCAGTGCTCTACCTTCGGTACTCTTTTCAGAGGCTAGCCCTAAAGCTATTTCGGAGAGAACCAGCTATCTCCAGATTCGATTGGAATTTCTCCGCTACACACAAGTCATCCCCGCATTTTTCAACATACGTGGGTTCGGTCCTCCACTGTGTCTTACCACAGCTTCAACCTGCTCATGCGTAGATCATCTGGTTTCGGGTCTACATCATGCAACTAACTCGCCCTATTAAGACTCGCTTTCGCTTCGGCTCCACGACTTAATCGCTTAACCTTGCTACACAACATAACTCGCCGGCCCGTTCTACAAAAAGTACGATACTCCACTATCAGTAGTGTCAGTATCTGCTTGTAAACATATGGTTTCAGGTTCTCTTTCACTCCCCTCCCGGGGTTCTTTTCACCTTTCCCTCACGGTACTATACTCTATCGGTCACTAGGTCGTATTTAGCCTTAGGAGATGGTCCTCCTATCTTCCCACCGGATTTCTCGTGTCCTGCGGTACTCTGGATCCCTGCAGCCATAACTGTGTTTCGTCTACGAGACTTTTACTCTGTTTCGTTTAGCTTTCCAGCTAGATTCAACTACACATTTATGTGCCTTTTCAGGTCCTTTACCCCTCAAAATATTGCTATCTCAAGGTTTGGGCTCTTTCCTTTTCGCTCACCACTACTCAGGAAATCGATTATTTTCTTTCTCTTCCTCCAGTTACTAAGATGTTTCAGTTCACTGGGTTCCCCTCCATACGCTATTTATTCACGCATGGATACTAGTAAATTACTACTAGTGAGTTTCCTCATTCGGATATCTACGGGTCAAAGCTCATTTGCAGCTCTCCGTAGCTTTTCGCAGCTTGTCACGTCCTTCTTCGGCGCCTAGTGCCAAGGCATCCACCATATGCCCTTAGTAGCTTGATCGTTATTTCTAACGACATTCTTCTAATTCTTTATTATTTGATTGTCCTCAGCAAAATATTTCATTATGAATATTTCCGTATACTTTGTTATTGTATACTATTTTCGTATTACTCGTTCTAGTTTATTTGTTTTTCGTTTTTTTACTTCTAAAATTTGTAATGTCTTCTCTATGCAGTTGTCAATGTGCGATTAAGAAACAGCAGTTTCTTTATATTACCATAATATATTATGTATTATGGTGGGCTCAAGTGGACTCGAACCACCGGCCTCATGCTTATCAGGCATGTGCTCTAACCAGCTGAGCTATGAGCCCTCGTTTAGTGTGGTGGAGATGAGCGGAGTCGAACCGCTGACCCCCTGCTTGCAAGGCAGGTGCTCTACCAACTGAGCTACACCCCCACGAGGATGCCATCTTCTATAATGCGACAGCCTAAATAGAATAACATTAATCAAGGTCTATGTCAAATATTTTTATATGAATTATATCAATTTTTTTATTTTTTTTCGAAAAAATATAACAAATTCTTACATAGACAGTAATTACTCTTATAGTAGCTATATATTGGGAGCAAATCATCTAAATATCACAGAACTTACTAGGTAATTAGCTAATAAATTGCAACTTTATGCTCTGACCTATTTCACCTAAATATAGTATCTTTTCTTATATCCATACAATATATAATAAGCATTATAAAATTTCTCTTAGAACTCAAGCAAATTATCGCATTCTTATTTTTTTATGCTCATCAAATCCCATTAATTCTAACTGCAATCTTCAAACAGGGCATTATTATATTATCTTGTACACTATTGACATAATATATTATACTAAATACATAATCTATACAATAATTATTACATAAGTTTTTTCTTATTTAACAAGAAAGCCACAAACGCCGAAACTATACCCGAAAGCCCAATAATAAACCAAAACCCAAGTTTCCCTGCTGCGGGCAATCCGCCAACATTCATTCCTAGAAAACTTGCTATAAGAGTAGGCACAGATATCAAAATGGTTATAGAAGTTAGTAGCTTCATCACAATATTCAAATTATTAGAGATAACTGAGGCGAATGCATCCATTGTACCGCTTAATACATCACGATAAACAGTACACATCTCAAGAGCTTGCATATTCTCTACAGCAACATCCTCAAGCAATTCCATTTCATCTTCTACAACTTTCAATATATTATTCTTAAGTAATTTATTGATAACACGATCATTACCACGAATAGAAGTGGAAAAATATACTAAAGAATTCTCTAAATCTAGAAGTTGAATTAATTCACTATTCTTCATCGACTTGTGCAGTTCTGTCTGAATACGTTGTGATGCTTTATCAATCTGCCTTAGATATTGTAAATATTTAGTCGAAATATTAAATAGTAATTGGAACAAAAACTTATCTATATTATTGGTATTGAAATTTCTTACCCTGCTATTAGCAAAATCACGTACTATTGAGGTATTACGCAAGCAAACGGTAACTATTGACTTGCCTTTCATAATAATACCTATTGGTACAGCATCATATGTAAAATAGCCACCATCTTCCTCCTCCAGTGTTGGTAAATCGACAATTGATAAAATAACCTCGTCAATTACTTCAATACGAGAACGCTCCTCTTCATCAAGAGCAGCTTTCATAACATCTTCATCAATTTGAAGGTTTCTAGAGACAAGTTCAATTTCCAAATCGGATGGATTGAGCAAATGAGTCCATTTTCCCTCAAAAGAAAATCCTTCTACCATAATGTCATCATTAGGTATATTGATGAGTTTTTTTGTATTTAGGTCGGTATAGTTTACATAAATCATAATCGCCTATCCTGTTATTTGTGCCAAACAAGAACAAGCGAAACACATAAAAATAGGTTACTGTTCTAGAATGACATCGGTCACAAATCCAAATATTCTACTTAAAGGGTCCGCATCCACTAAACAGTACCTCCTTTTTTATTTGCATTAATAATGCAAATACATAATAACATTAAACCAAATAATATGCAATAAAAAATACCTAAGAATTACAAATTTAATGAGTAATGTTCTGAACGGGTACAGACAAATCCAAATCATCTATATCAGCACATACACCCTCATCAATGTTTTCAACCTTTACCCCGTAAAGAGGAATTGTCTCTTTACTCTCAATATTTTTTATCTTATTATCACCTAAGAAAACAGCATTATTGATAAGGCTAACTGCCTTAATGTATACATTTCTTGCATACAGATGCCTAGCAGATATACATAACACTAAGAAGATACGGATAAAACAAGCAAGTACTATTATAACTAGTATCTTTACTAAGTCAAACAAACTCATAGCATAGGTAGAATAGACAAGAATAATTGCAGTAATCAGTGCAAAAACCGAATCAAGAGAATACTTCAACACTTTTTCACGAGCGGAAAAATCACGAATATTATATGGGTCTATATCTACCAAATCCGTAAATTTCAAATCGGAATTAACAAAAAGCTTGAACTTAGTACGGATTACAAAAGGGAATTTTCTAATACATTTCTTCATAAATAAGTTGAGATTGGAATAGTCTACCCAACCATTTTTCTTATAGAACCGAATGGCGGCATTCGAGCCTCTTCTTGCACGACCTACAAAGCCCAAACAATCCAATATTAATATAAATAAACATATAAACATAACAGTATATAAATATATAATTAATGGATAAGTTTCCACATAAATTTGTAAAAAATATTCTTTTATATAACTAATAAAATCAACCATAATATCGCCTCCAAGCACACATATGTATAAGTTGATTAAGTTATTATAATACTCCTTCCCTGTTTAAGCAGATATATTATTTTCTTATGTATTTCAAGACCCATAATACTCCTTGCTGCCTCTGCATATAATTCTAATTGCTTTGAGTATTTCTCTATTATAACACTGTCATCATACACAGAAGTCCTCTTAAAATCAACAATTATATTTTCTTTACCGCAGATAATTAGGTCTATAACACCTTGAACCAATACTTCATCCTTACAATCAATACCAAATAATTTCTCAGGTGTTGTCTTATAAATAAAATTCTGTTCACGATATGTATTATTTACACGTGCATACTTCATAATATCCGATTGTAAGCAAGTCGCAATTTCCATCGCATTAACAAGTAAAACCTCTTCATTATCAAGAATGTTCTCAAATACTAGACGTTCAAGCTCAAGTTCCACATCGGCCAAGCTGTTGCAATTATAGTCGATATGCTCCATTATCTTATGCGTTGCGATACCACGTTTTCGCATATCATTATCAAGAGTAGCTTTACTACTATATTCGCCCCATAATGATTCACCTCTATCCTCATCTATATTTATAACACTTCTATTTATTTCCGATACTGAGTACTTTATACCTATTTTAGTAGATAATTTATGAGGATAATCATATTCTAGCACATTAGAAAGTGCATTTATATACTCAGGCTTAGGTTTCTTATAGTAATCTGCAACAATATCTATCTTTTCCTGGTACTCAATCATTGCTTCACCCATATAAGCATCTAATACAAATACATCTTCATTAATGCCCTGTTTTGCCCATTTCAAGAAAGATGGACTTTTCATATTCTTAATATATTTCCCTGTAATAATCAAATGATTCTTAGCCCTAGTTAGTGCGACATAGAAAGTATATAGATTCTGTTCAAGTTCCTCAGACTTCTCATATTCATTCATAATATTAAAAAGCCAGTTTTTTTCAATATTTCTATTTTCTTTATCAAATGTCTTAATAGCTATACCTTCATCAGACAGCACATAACTTTCCTTATTAGACACAAATTTATTATTATTGCAGGCGAAGAATATCACGGGATATTCTAAGCCTTTGACCCTGTGCAACGTTAGGACTTTGATAGAATTAGGTTGAACTGCCGAAACTTTAGCTAGCTCTTCACTACAATTATCATAATAGTGCAATAAACTACTTATGCTATTTGCATAAGACTTTCCACGTATACTTTGGAGAAATACATTTAATTGTGCAAGCATATATTCGCCATTTTCTTGTGCTAAGAGATATTTATCATACCCGCTTTCAGCAATAAGCTCAGATGCCAGTTCAAAGATACTAAGATAAGAGGCTTTCTGCCTATACTTACTAATCTGTTCAAAGAGTGTTACAACTTTCTCCCCTATTACTCCTTTTATTCTATGAACTAAGCTATAAAATGGTACACTAATATTGTAATCAAGACTTCTAATAACCATTAGTTCATCATCAGTAAACTTGCCGAAAAAAGAACGCATAATAGCTATAAGTGAAATATCTTGCTTACTATTATCTACAATACGCAGATAATTAATAAACAACTCCACCGCTTCCTTACTATCATTTTTCATAAAATTACTCGTATCAACATCTAGCCCCATTCTCTGAAGTTCTTCAACCATAGCTAAAGCTGCATCATTTCTTTTATGAGTTATAATAGCTATATCCTTGTATTCAATTACATCATAAACTGGTGTGCCATCAACTATGCGGCAGTATTTACTACCTACTAGTTTCTTAATCTGATTGTATATAATTTCCGCCTCTAAGTTCCTCTCTATTGGCGTATCATCCAAGTCTGAAATTATGTCATAATCATCTTCCACGAGTATTGGTGTCTTGCTATCTTCATAGGTTATAATAGAAACAGCAGGATATCTATTTTCTTTTGAATACATTTCATCAATAATAGCATCAGGTGACTCAAGTTGTGCCTGCTCTTTATAGTCCACTTTCCCAAAATCAATAGTCATAACATCCGAAAAAATACGATTGATATATTCTAGTATTTGGGGTCTTGAACGAAAGTTATGATTAAAGGATATATTCAATCCCTCTGCATCTTTTTTAGCATATTCTTCATACATATCACGAAAATTTTGGGGCTTAGCATTACGGAATTTGTATATGCATTGTTTAACATCTCCAACCATATAAAGATTATCAGAACGAGATATAGACTTCACAATATAATTCTGGATTGAACTTGTATCTTGGTATTCATCAATAAATACATATTTATTTCTATCTCTAATATCGTCTGCAATAATCTCATTAGCGAGAAGTTCTACCATGTATGTCTCCAAATCACTATAAGATAGTTGATTATTGATCAATTTGTAAGATTGTAATAGTTTGAGATATGTTGAAGAAATGCTTACAATAATTTTTGAAAATTCATCATTTGCTACAAGTATTTCTTGATAAAAATCGGGGTTCTCCCAATATTTATCCAAATAAGTTTGCTCATATAAATCGTTAATAATCTTTATATATGCCTTAGCAATTCCCATTAAATCTTTAGTTGAGGTATATCTCTCAAATACATTCGACTTGAATCTTATAATACTATCAAACTCCTGAGAACTCATACATCTCATATCATCAAGATATCTTTCTAATCTTCGTGCCTCATTAAGCAGTTCTTCCCCTTTATTAATGATATTCTTGTTCTGCTCTACTACTTGGTTTTTATCACATACCCTTTGATAAAAATCCTCGATAATTCTATTAAAAATTGGTATAAATAATTCATTCCAGCTATATAAACTATATCTATTCTTAACTTTATCTAACCAATTTACACAATTTTCTTTACTCAACGCATATTTACTAATCTTAGTAATTAATTTTTCTAGCTTATCATCTCTATTTTTTGCACTGAAAATATCCCTTAAATAGTTCAATTCATCTCTTAACGCCTCATCTTGAAAAATATTATCCAGTGCTCGAACAGAATAATCAGCTAGCTCTTGCTCTGAAGCTATATTGAAACTTGCACTTATCTCTATACTATGAGAATATTGTCTAATAAGCCTTGCACAATAAGAGTGTATAGTACATATATTTGCCAGAGGTACAATATCAATTTGTTCATCAATAAATTTAATTAAATCCTCATCGCTTCCATCTAATGTTTTTCTATACTTTATCAAAGCATTGCTGAGTCGGCTTTTCATTTCTTTGGCAGACGCATCAGTAAATGTCATTAGAACCATATTATCGATAGAAACTCTCTCCATTTTATTTGAAGTTGAATTGCCTAGTCTATCTATGCCTTTCTCTCCAATTATTAAACCAAGTATTCTTTCAATTATTGCGTGCGTTTTACCTGTACCTGCTGAAGCTGAAACAAGAATACTTTCACCACGAAGATAGACGGCTCTATTCTGAGAATCAGTTAATCTAGACATTTCGCTCCTCCCTATTAAGAAGAATTTCCTTAAATTTGTTTTCCAAATCTTTAGTAGCATTAGCTGGAAATTTTCTAATTTTTGGTTTCACTAATTTCGCACTACATATGGGCTTATATTCACAGTACTCGCAGGAACTTTTCAGCGGTCTAGCTAGAATATATCCTTTATTAATATTCTCTACAGCTTTTTTTGCCATAAATATAGCATAATCCATCATATTATCAAAAATATGTTCATCAGGATAAAAATCTTTTTTAGAAAATCCAACATATTTAGTATTGCCTTGTTCAGTAGACATTTTATTCTTAAACTTCAGATACTGCACACCATAACATTCATTTTTCGCTTCTTTCAAAGCATTCATATATATAAAAAGTTGCAACTTGCTACCAAGATACAATTCCATATATCCTGCAGTAACTGAGCCTGTCTTATAATCTACAATAATAGCTTTATCATCTAACTTATCTATTCTGTCAATCTTACCTTGTATCCTTATCTTGCCTAAGCTATTAATATCAAGCTCTATTGGCGGATAATCACTACACTCACCAATAGTTGCTTCGCATTGGACAGGCTTAAAATCACTATTATCGATTAAGTCTTGTGTTTCTAGCATATATCTTGTGCAATCAGCTAGAATAAGCCCCCTATAATATTCATCATCGAATAGCTCGCCAAATTTCTCCGCTTTAAGCACCAATTCAAGTACTTCATCAATTATCTTAGACTGTGTCCTTTTATCTACAATACATTTGCAATCCAGCTGAATTATCCGATTGACATACAGTTCTAGAGCCATATGTACTATCAGACCATAATCATAAACGTTGTCCATTAACTTTTCCCTTGCACTGACACATAGCCCATACTTAGCATAATACTTAAAAGGACAGGCATAAAAACATTCTAATCTTGAAACACTAGTTTTGCGTTCATTTAGCAAAGCTAGAGCATTGACTAAGTATCCTGTTTCATTAGAATTCTGACTGTTAAGATAGTCCATTTCTGCTTTCCATTTATCATCCATTGAACTATACAATGCATCATATATAAAAGTATCACTATCTATGACTTTGCCTTTTTTATTAGCCCTAAGAAAATGTATAAATTCATACATAGCATTAGTAGGCGTTGCAATCTTCTCGCTTTCTAATCTCGCCCTTTCCTGTATGTCATTACTCATTTGTTCTAGTTCTTCAGTTATCGAGCTTATTCTATAAGAATCTTCAACTTTACATATTTCTAGTCCGAACATCTCCGCTATCTCATTAATTACAACGGATGGCGAAGTGGAAATATACTTACCCGCAGAATAAGAACTTGTTGAATATGATATATACAACTGCTTTTCCGCCTTAATTATAAGTTGGTGAATTAATAATTTATCAAGTGCGATAAACTGCTGTATAGTAGGATTGACGTCTAATCTTCCGCCAATTAATTCCGAACTTGTAAGTATGCCATTATCATTCCTTGCTCTTGGCAAATAAGATTCAGAAGCTCCAACTACAAACAACGCATCGACCAACCCAAATCGGCTTTCAGTAGGCTCACCTACGACAACACAATCATAATACTGCGGTATCATAGAGATTTTAGAATTATTTAAGCAAGCACTAATTAGATTGAAGAATTTATTTATATCCGTCTTATTCCCCTTTGCTATTGTTTTTACACCATTTGTAATATCAGTTAATTTCTTAAGAACTTGTTTAGTCAACTCCTTTTCTTTATCATCACCAATTTTCTCTTGAATATGATATAAATCATCTAACTTCTTATCTATATCCAAAACATTTAAGATACGCTCTATTGCCTCTATATAATCGCCATTACTAATATTTGCATTGTTATCTATCAAATCAACAATCGCCAAAATATATAGCCTAATATATTCTGCGCTTTCGATTTCTTCACTATTACCTTTCTTGAAAGGTGTACGAATGTTATGCCATAGAATACTATATTTATAGATATAATTATCGAAACATTCAGCTACTGAATAATTTATACCAATAAGCGGATTTTTTATAATATCTGATAATAAATAAGTAGGCATGCCTGAAATTATATACTTAAATAGACTTAAAATTAGTGAAATGAGTGGATGCTTGCTCAAAGGTTCGGATTTATCAATGAATACAGGTATTTCAAATCTCTTGAATATTCGCTCAATATAAGGCTCATATTCATCTAGATTGCAACAAACCACACTTATATTCAGGTATCTATAGCCGTCAATCGCTACTAACTTATGTATACGCCTTGCTACTGCCACTAACTCGCATTCTATGTCTCCACAAACTTTTAGCTCAATCTTATCATGGGCATCTTGGCAAGTAACATTACAATTAGAAAATAGGCTACGTTCTATCAAAGTATTGACTTTATCTAGGCTATAATCTGTCTTATAAATATTCGGTCTAATATCTAATTTTTCAAGTAATGGGAGTATTTTATACTTAGGGTATATTCTTTTGTTGATATTCCTTTTTCCTGCCTCAATCATGCCAATAGAAATAGTAATTGCATTTAGTATTAACTTCTCAATAATCTTATATTCTACCGCATTAAAAGAATAAAAGTCCGTAATATATATATGTGCATTCGCTACTTTCTCAGAATTCGGTATTATCTCAGTCAGTTTCTCTTTAACGGTAGCCATATCATAGAAATCTAACGCAACAGCAGTAATATAAGCTCTATAAATTATAGCTATATCTAGCATTTTGTGTTTAAGAGTTATACTGCTTACCTGTTTAGCATTTTCTTCTATCATTTCTGGAGTAATACGGTTATCTCTAAGAAGTGTGATAGTCTTCAATAAATCGCCAGATAGCGTGATATAATCAGTTATATTCCTATAACAATTAAGGTTAGTTTCACACTTGCCAATAATATCCGCCATTAGTATTATTGCTTGATTATCGGACATAAACTCATAGTTCTTGCCAGTCAATAAAGCAGATAATCTGTCAAAATTTACAACAGTAATATTCATTGAGCCTGCAATTTTCAGTTTATCAAGAATAGCTTTTTCTACAGTAAGTGAAAATCTGTCAGGAACAATAACTATATGAGAAAAGGAGCTTCCCCCATTTTCCTTAATTTTCTTAGTTAGACTATCGAAAACCCCTCTAAATGTATTTGAATAGAACAAATTGCACTGCATAGTATTATTTTAGCATATTGAAATACATTATTCAATGCCTATAACATATAATTTATGAATATTTATTGCTCTGAAAATCATTTGTTCAAACTGTTATTAATATGCTATAATCTATGCAAATAGAGGTATAGGGCTTGAATATATGAAAAAGATTACAATATTACTATTAATAGCTATTCTAAGCATAACAATGCTTACTGGGTGTAGTGCTAAGAAAGAAGACCTTTTAGTATCTGCTTGGCAAGACTACGAGAAATATATATACGACGTTACTAATACTACAGGCGATGATATAGGACAATTAGTATATATTTCAGAACGAGTAACCAAAAAAGATACAACAATAGGCACTATATTAGTACCATCAGCAACGGGCACAAAAATTTCATACGAATTAGAAATTTATAATAATGAAGATTATATCAAGAGCGAAATGTTATTCACAAGTAATACCTTTAATCCTCAATCCGTTTACAAAGAAACCTTAATAAGTGGAGTGCTTACTGAAACAAATGCTAACTATAACAATTCAAAATACAATTATGCTATTACAATAGATGGCATAGAGACCAGTAGTGGGGAAATCAAATGTTCCTCTCCATATTATGATAATGAAATGGTATATTACATTCTGCGTTCTTTAGATATGAAAGGCGAATCATTCAGTTTCTCAGTACCATCACCTCTTGAAGAAGCCTTACAGAACCGAACAGTTACTTATGTTGCTACCGTTATGGTCAACTCAAATGTAGGTTCAGTGAATTGCGACAAATTAACTATGACCTCTAACCAGATGATCTCAGGTACACCATTCAATTTATATTATTCAACAGAAAAACTAGTTGCAAGTGGCGACCCTCTGAAAAATTATGAAGACAAAATTATTCATTCTGCATTAATCAAGATGGAAGAGGGAGACTATATTTATACTTTGAAATCCTTAACGGTAGACAGACCACAAGAAACTGAATAAGATTATTATTATATAATATATTTTTATTGCATATATATATTATATGAGTAAAATATATTTATGTGGTGGTGGCATTATCAAGCATAATGGCTATCCTATTAAGAACTATGACTTTGAACAATTTGAAAGCATCGATTTGGAGTTTATCCCATTTAACAATGGTAGAATCAACTCTATCCCTTACGCAGTATCAATAGAATATGATAATGGCACTATTAATTATGAGTGTAAGCATTTAGTATGCACGAAATGGGGTAGTGACTATGAGTTGCAGTTTAACCATTGCACAATGGACAGCTATTTACCTCCGAAATCTCTTGCTCAAGCGACCACATATGGTAATATCGGAGAAATTATTGTAACCGCCTATCAAGATACGCATAGCCGAATAGTGATAGAGGGGAATGGCGGATTGTTCTATACACATACAACCAAAATGGATATTCAATCGCCTATAATCAAGACTAATACAATGAAAGACAAGACTGTGATTGCAATAAGTGGAAAGTGCTGCGAAAGAGAGTACCTACTAATACTTCTAGTTTCAGAAAAAATTAATTTATTATATGAAGCTATCGCAGACACCATTAGATATTCCAAAAATAATATTACGATATCCCAGAAAATGCACGATATGCAAGACAGAGTTGCACACTCTACTTTGACCTTCAACGGAGACAAATACATAATAGAAAGCAGAACATATGAATTGCTGAGCAAGCAAGAATACAAGAGAGAGCTTATACCCTATGTAGTTCTTGAGGCAATACAGTCATATGATACTGGAACTGCCGCAAAATACTTAAGTTCTGATTTGAACGCAAACGACTTAAGAGATTTTTTAGGTGAAATAATGGAAATTACTGAGCCTAGATACAAAATTTATCCTAGCACTAGCGTTGCGGTGATAACTAAAGAGTCTGAGGGGAATTTACTTGCCACAATATACGAGTTTGAAATGGATAATAATGATATTATTACTAATATTATAGATATAACAAAATAAATAACTAGAACTATACGAAAGAATATAGTATAATTAAAGAAAACAAAGGAGACTCACATGCTGGCTTATATACTTGTCACTATAGCACTCGTAATATCATTTATATGGATGCTTTCTGTAAACTACAAAGTAAAAAAGACATTTGAAAAGTATCAGAGAATTGGTAGCCGAAGCGGAATTACTGCACACGAAATGATTAGAGGCGTACTTAGAAGAAATGGGCTTGAGCATATAGAAGTTAGCATTACTAATGGTTCTCTAACTGATAACTACAACCCCAAAGAAGACAAAATTTATCTCTCAGAAGCTACGTATAATTCTACCTCTGTAGCTGCACTTGGTGTAGCTGGACACGAGCTAGGTCACGCCTTGCAATATCACGGCAAATATGCTCCTATAAAAGCTAGAATGGCTTTTGTGCCAGTTGTTCAGTTTTCTTCTAAACTTTCTTTCCCTCTGCTATTCATTGGTATAATCATATCTATGTATGCTACTGAATTAGGTTATTGGTCAATAATGGCAGGAATTATACTTTATGGTTTTGTCGCTCTATTTGCGCTTATCACACTACCTGTTGAATATAATGCAAGTAAACGTTCTAAAAAAATATTATACGAAAGCGGTATACTTGAAACTGATGAAATTGCTATGGTGGACGAAGTACTTGATGTCGCAGCCAAAACTTACCTAGCTAATTTTGCAATTACTTTCTTAATGTTCTTAAGATTATTACTTATCTTCGGAAGAAGACGCTAGAATATTTAATAGCTTAATTAATAAGAGCATAGCAATTATGACAATTGCTATGCTCTTTATTTATTATTCTATATTATTAGTTTTATGGTTCAAGGACTACATTAACCCTAGCAATAACCTTAGTATGCAGTTTAATATCAATCATCTCTCTGCCCGTTTTCTTGATAGGGTCTTTCAACAAAACCATTTTCTTATCTATCTCATAACCTTGTTCAGTTAGTGAATTTGCTATATCCTTAGAGGTTACAGAACCAAATAATTTTCCATTTTCACCACACTTTACTTTAACAGTAATAGTAGTACCCTCAAGTTCGGCTTTTTTGTCTATTGCCTCTTGAAGCAATTTGCTAGCTTTTCTCTTAGTTGCCTCGTTCTTCTCATTCAACTCTTTTACGTGAGTTGTATCAGCTGATACCGCTAAGTTTTTCGGAAATAAACAATTTCTTGCGAAGCCATCACTCACGTTAATAATCTGCCCTTTTTTGCCAGTACCTTTCACATCACTTGTCAATATAACTTTCATAACATCCTCCGTATATTGATACTAACATATTTCAACATAGTTTTCAAGTATTTACAGAATAAAGCAACCAAATCAAGCGCATAATATTAAAACAAGGAGTAAGACATGAAAGGACTTAATTGTACAACGACAAATTGTGAATTCAATAGAAATGGTAAATGTACTGCAATCAGCGTAGAGATATCTAATCGTGGTATATGCAATACAAAAATGAAAAGAGACGGAGGAATGTTATCTCAAATGTTCGAAAGCTTCGAAACCGCTGGCGAACTTGAAGATATTGCTAATCCAAAAGATGTGGTTGTAAGATGTGACGCAAACTGTTTATATAATGTGAACAGGATATGTGGCAGAGAAAATATCAATGTTGAAGATTCTCTAATATCCACTAAATGCTTTTCTAGGAAAAAACCTCTATAATATGAATTTGCAATTATAAAGATAGGCTGCCATATGGCAGCCTATTATTATATTAAATCATAGTGATGATGTATTCATAATTCTCTGGGGTCTCTTTGGGATTATTAAGTATTTCATAATTTAGTTCACGCCCTACTGCCATTTTATAATGAGAAATAGCAATTCCTATATCAACGTATTGTATCTTATAAGAAAGCTTACTCGCATAATTAGGAGTATTAGCAAGATATAGATGAGCCTTACTTCCTTCCATAACTATTCGCCACGGTTGTTTATTTGAAGCACTAGGAGCATATCTCACATTCTCAAGTTGCTGTATTTGATTTTCATTATCAAGAATTTCTTCGAAACTATTATTATAAAATAATTTATCCGCACTAAGTCTATTATCTGCATTAATACTTTTTCGCATTATTTTCTCTATCAAATGCTCTTTACCTTTGGGATAACCTAAAGCTATTACTATAGGGATAAATTCATCTTCAGCTAATTTATAATTACTTTGCAAGCTTGCTCTTGTGAAAGTGGCACCTAACCAACAAGTACCTATACCTAATTCTGTCAGAAAAAGAACAAGGTTTTCGGTTACATAACCGCAATCAATAAGTTGCTCCTTGTTATTTAAGCATATTGCCACTATATAACCATAAGCGTTTCTAATAATTCCATAAGAACCTATTTTCTTTCCCTTATCATCTGAATTGCTATTCTCTATAAATTCAAGCTTAATTGTAGAAGACAACACACCAAAATGATTAGACTCATTGCTTAGATAATCTTTCAATTTAGATATATGTACATAGCTTAATGGCGTATTTGAATATGAACGTATAGATTTTCTGTTTTTTATAGCTTCTATCATATAATCTCCTGTATCAATTATATCACAAAAATACAAGAGTTTCACTAATTAATAAAATACCCATTAGCAAATCTGCTAATGGGTATATAATTCATAAACATTATTTTCTTAAGGATATCATAGTTATATAATCTTAGATAATGATTATTATCTAGAAATATGCAACCTAATACCTTATATCGAACTTATGAAAGAATTATTATTTAATTTCAACTTCAGCGCCAGCTTCCTTAAGCTTAGCAGCAGCAGCTTCAGCGATTTCCTTAGGAACGCCTTCTTTGATTGCTATTGGAGCACCATCAACTTTAGCTTTTGCATCAGCAAGACCTAAGCCTTCTACTAATTCTCTAACAGCTTTGATAACTGCTATTTTCTTAGCACCTGCACTCTTCAAGATTACATCAAATTCTGATTTCTCTTCTTCTGGAGCAGCTTCTGCAGCTACTGTAGCGCCTGCAACTGCAACTGGAGCAGCAGCACTTACGCCAAATTCCTCTTCTAGTGCCTTAACCATTTCGCTAAGCTCTAGTACTGTTAAAGTCTTAATTTCTTCTATCATTTTTTTAATATCTGCCATTTTTATTATCTCCTTATTATTTAGATTAAATTATTTGTTTTTTTGTTTTGTTTTTACTCAGCTTTAGCATCTGCAACAGCTTGTAATACTCTTGGTAACGAAGCTAAGGTGTTGTTCAATACTCCTGCCAATCCAGAGATTGGAGCCAGCAATGAGCCTAACATCTTCGCTATCAGCACTTCTTTTGATTGTAGAGAAGCGATACTTCTAACTCCTGCTACATCAAGGTATGTTCCATCAACTAATCCGCTTTTGATTTTGATTTTAGGGAATTGTTTCGCCTTAGCAGTTAGTACTTTCGCTGGAGCCGTAATATCTTCGGAACCGAATGCAACAGCAGTAGGTCCTTCTAAATCAGAATCGAAACCAGTATATCCTAACTTGTTGAAAGCACGAACTAATATACGGTTCTTAATAACCTTATAATCGACGCCTTGTGAACGAAATTCATTTCTAAGTTCAGTATCTTGAGCTACAGTTAGACCTTTGTAGTCTATAAGCACCAATGATGATGACTTACTTATCATCTCAACTACTTCATCAACGATTTGACTTTTTAATTGAATAGCTTTTTCTGACAATGTCTTTACCTCCTTATATGATAATATCCTCTCTTTCCACTAAAGTGAAAAGAGAGGATATAATTAAACAATTATTTCTTTCTTATCACCTCGGCAAGCACTTTTAACAAGTATTATGTCTTATGACACTTGCTGTCTTAGGAAATTCGACTAGATTATATTACTACTTAACAAACTAATTGTCAAGTAATTATCAAACTTTATGAACTATTTTTATTCCAGGTCCCATTGTTGAAGCAAGAGCTAAGCTCTTCAAATAAGTACCTTTTGCTGCAGCAGGTTTAGCCTTAATAATAGCCTCGATTAAAGTTGTATAGTTCTCCAATAATTTTTCTGAACCGAATGATTTCTTACCTATTGGACAATGGATAATAGCAGTCTTGTCAAGCCTATACTCAACTTTACCAGCTTTAACCTCTTTTACAGCTCTAGCAACGTCTTGAGTCACTGTACCTGATTTAGGATTTGGCATTAAACCTTTAGGTCCTAATACTCTACCTAATCTACCTACTAATCCCATCATATCTGGAGTAGTGATACATACATCAAAACCGAACCAGTTATCTTTCTGCATTTTAGTAATCATATCTTCTGCGCCAACAAAATCAGCACCGGCAGCTAGAGCTTGGTCAGCTTTGTCGCCTTTGGCAATAACTAGTACCCTTACATCTTTACCAGTACCATTAGGTAATACAACAACACCACGAACCTGTTGGTCAGCATGTCTAGGATCTACACCTAATTTTGCATGCAATTCGATAGTTTCATCGAATTTAGCAGTAGCAGTCTCTATCACTAAATTCATTCCCTCTTGTGGGGAATAAGTATTTGTCTTGTCTACAAGCTCTAAAGCCTTAATATATCTTTTATTTTTCATAACGTATACTCCCTTAGT
>CAZKXV010000010.1:0-17311 GCA_964556835.1 uncultured Clostridia bacterium | reverse complement strand
TTTTTTTGTTTATTAAGGGATAGGATAAATTTGTTATAATATTGTCAAGGGGACAGGATATATCCTGTCCCCTTGACAATAACTGATAAAAAAGGTAGTACCTCACACGTGGCGGAAAGAGAGGGATTCGAACCCTCGGTTGGGATAAACCAACACACGATTTCCAGTCGTGCGCCTTAGACCAGCTCAGCCATCTTTCCATAAAATCATTTATATTGCTATTAGATAATAATTGATTTAGGCTTATTTGTCAATTGATTTAATGAATTATGGGTAAGATTTAACTTATATAACTAGCATTTTGTGTAATCAATTTTTTTCTACACCTATATATATCATTATTTTCTCTTGCATTTATTTATTATCACAATTATTAATAATTTAATCTAAGTATTTCAATAAGTTGGAATAAATTAGGTGGGCTTATAGATACTAGAAATAGGAGGAAATTATGCAAGCAAGAGGTATTGTAAGAAGAATTGATGAACTAGGTAGGGTAGTTATCCCTAAAGAATTGAGAAGAACTCTGAAAATCAGAGAAGGTGAGCAACTTGAGATATTTGCTGAGCAGCGAGGCGTTATGATATGCAAGTATTCCGCTGTTAAATCTATTCTTGATTTTGTACGTGAATATGCGGATGCAATAAATAGCACTACAGGACATACTATCCTAGTTTCAGATAAAGATAACTACATCTATGGTGTAGGGGATATGGCGAAAAACTACAGAATGAAACCAATTTCAGAGTGTGTTCAAGATATCATAGATAGCAGAAAAAGTGAGATAAGAAATGATAATTTCATCAACTTGACTAGCGGTGATAATATGGATTATAAAGGAGAAATCATAATACCAATAATGTCAGGCGGAGATGTATATGGTGCTATAATTGCGTTATCATATAAGTCCACAATGTCCGATTCGGATATGATGTTGATGAAGACTGCCAAAGCATTTTTCGGGCTACAGTTCTAGCTTAAAAAAAATGACAAAATCATATATAAGGGGTGCGACCTTATTAGCTAGCGGTATGCTGATTGCTAAGATTATAGGGGCAATTTATCGCATACCTTTAACTAATATAATAGGTGCGGAAGGAATAGGAATATATCAGATGATATTCCCTGTTTATGCGCTCCTTATAACTATTACAAGTAGCGGGATTCCGACTACTCTTTCTCGTGTAATTGCTGAAAAGAATGTGACAGCTGACAAACAGTCCATAAATGCACTTTTCAAGAAAGCAGTTTTTCTTTTCTTAGGCGTTTCAGTAATATCTACCCTCTTATTGATATGTATAGCAATCCCGCTATCTGAACTTCAAGGCAATGAATATGTAGCAAGAGGCTATATCCTAATTGCACCAACCATAATAATTAGCACAATTGTTGCTACATTTAGAGGCTATTTCCAAGGCTATATGAATATGCGACCTTCTGCGATAGTACAGATTGTTAGTCAGACTATCAAGCTGATTGCAGGCTTAATATTAGCTAGTCTTCTTATAGATAAAGGTATAGAATATGCTGTTTGGGGAGCAATTAGTGCGGTCTTTATATCGGAACTTGCAGCATTAATTGTCATAATTGCTATATACCTGAACAAGAAGAAATACTACAAAGATATACCTGACTTAATAGGTAGCGATACAATTTTCTCAACAGATGATAGACAGAATCTCAAAGATATGATTTCCATTATTATCCCAATAACACTAGGCGGAATAATGCTACCTTTTGTACAGTTCTCTGATAGTATAATGGTTGTAAATCTTCTTGCTAGAAAGGGGTTCGATATTGTCACTTCTACTAGTCTTTATGGTATTTTGTCTGGTCCTGTAGGCTCACTTATAAATATGCCCGTTGTGCTTACTCTGGCATTTGCAATCACGGCAGTACCTTTAGTTAGTAGCAGTCGTGTTGATAGAGATATCATTGCAATCAAGTCCAAAGCGGAACAGAGCGTTAAGCTAACCTTTGCAATAGGAGTGCCTTGCGCTATTGGCATATTCTTTCTTAGTGAAAATATTATGCGTTCCCTATACCCTACATTCACGGAGACTGAGCTTGCTCTTTCCAGTACGCTTATGCAAATAAGTTCCATTAACATAATTTTGCTTTCACTAATGCAGATATATACCGCTCTCTTACAAGCAGTAGACAAGGCATATAAACCATTTCTTCATATGCTAATTGGTGCAATAGTGAAGATTGTCCTCACCATTATTCTGGTACTGAAAATGGGCGTAATGGGCGTAATCTTCGCTAATATGACTGGGTATATTATAGTTGCATTACTCAATATTTACTCTTTTAACCAAATAACAGGCAAATACAAAGTTCTAGTAAAAAACACTTCAACAATTTTGCTTAGTGGTGTTATAATGGGTGGAGTAATTAGGTTAGTGAATGAGATTCTCTCTTTAGATTATTGGTTAGAACTTGTTATAGGTTTTGTGTTAGGTTCGATTACCTACTTCGTTATGATATCTATACTCGTTGTGTTCACTAAGGAAGAATTAACTAATATGCCTTTTTCTAGAATGCTCTTGAAAGCGACTAGATTGATTAGGTTTTGGGAGCATAACTATGATTAAAGTTATTGGGCTTGGTAATAGAATAGGAGACTTAACTCTGCTTGCAGTAGAAGCTATTAATAATGCAGAAATTGTAGTAGTGAAAACTGCTTTAATTGATACATATTCATATTTCACAAATAACGATATAGAGACAATTACTTTCGATTATTTATATACCAACTCAGAGACATTTGAAGATTTGAACTTAGCTATTCTTAATGAGATTATAATGCTTGGCGATAAAGAAATAGTTTATTGTGTAGCCGGTTCAGGAAGTGATGATAGTTCGGTCATCTCAATGAGCAAAGAATTAGATATCGAAATTATCTCGGGCATAAGCCTTGAAGAATCTGTTCTTAGCAAGTACCCTACTTATGGATATACTACTGTCTTTGCTAGCGATTATGTCAAGGCAAGGAATTCCTATGCAGATACAAACTTAACCTATATAATCAAAGAACTAGATAATCAATATCTCGCTAGTGATGTCAAGTTGAAAATGCTAGGACTCTATGGAGAAATCAAAGTTATCTATTCTATTAATAATAAAACTGTCAAGATTGACCTTGCCGAATTGGATAGGCAAAATGAATATAATAGCACTAGTATATGTATGATAGAACCTCTCGGCAATTATAATAAACAACGTTACAATTTCCTAGACCTTATGGAAATTGTATATAGATTGCGTGACCCTGACGGTTGCAAATGGGATAGACAGCAGACACACGAGAGCATACGTTCTAATGCTATTGAAGAGGCATACGAGCTAGTTGAGGCGGTTAACAATAAGGACATAGAGAATATGATTGAAGAAAGCGGAGATGTGCTTCTTCAAGGCGTTTTTCACGCTGTAATAGCCGAAAGCACAGGCGATTTCGATATTACAGACGTAATGACTACTCTTTGCACAAAATTAATTACAAGACACACTCACGTATTTGGAGAAACAACAGCTACTAACGAAATTGAAGCACTCAAAGCGTGGGAAACCGCTAAAGCGATAGAAAAAGGGCAACAGACATATATATCTAGAATGGAATCAGTAGCAAAAAATTTACCTGCGCTAACCCGTGCTTACAAGATACAAAAAATTGCGAAAAAGGCAGGCTTTGACTGGGCAGATGTTCAAGGTGCAATAGATAAAATTAATGAAGAATCACTTGAATTACTTGAAGCGAAACCAACAGAACAAGAAATGGAAGCGGGCGATTTGCTGTTCGCAGTAGTTAACGTGCTAAGATTTATGAATATTGAACCTGAGGTAGCACTTCTTCGCACTATCGACAAGTTCGAAACTCGTTTCAAGTACGTAGAAGAAAAAGCAACTGAAAACGGTCGTGATATAAGAGATTGTTCACTAGATGAATTGGAAACTTATTGGGAGCAAGCTAAGCATGCAGATAGGTAATATTAATATAGGCAGTGGCGTTGTTCTTGCACCAATGGCAGGATATAGTGATATAGGTATGCGTTATCTTGCGCTCAAGTACGGAGCTGATTTAGCTTATACGGAAATGGTAAGTGCGAAAGGACTTCAATATAATAGCACGAAGACCAAAGAGCTTCTAGCTACTTCCACTACAGAGAAACCTTGTGCGGTACAACTATTTGGCTCAGATATAGATGCTTATCTTGCTGTAATTGATAAAGGATATATCGATAAATTCGATATCATAGACATAAATATGGGTTGCCCCGTTCGAAAAATTGTAGGTAATGGCGAGGGTTCGGCTCTTATGAATAATCCTAAGCAAGCTTGTGAAATCGTGAAAGCGTGTATGCGGTCGGGGAAGCTAGTAACTGTCAAAATTCGTAGCGGATTTGATACCGTTAATGCTCCTTTATTTGCACTTAAATTGCAAGAAGCAGGTGCTAGTGCTATAACCATTCATGCAAGGCTTAGGGAACAATTCTATCACGGAAAGGCTGATTGGAATATTATCAAACAAGTTGTAGATATTCTTGATATACCTGTTATTGGCAATGGCGATATTAGCGTTTATTCTGACATTGCTAAGATGCAAGAGCAGACTGGTTGTGCAGGTGTAATGATTGGTAGAGCGGCGCTTGGTAACCCTTATATTTTCACTAACGCTTGTCATAATGAATTATACAACGATATAAAAACACATATCAATATGTTGCTTGAGCTTTATAATGAAAGAGTTGTTGGCAATCTATTCAAGAAACAATTATGTTACTATGCGAAGCATATTGATAATAGCAAGAAATTACGACTTGAGATACATTCAACTAATAGTATTACAGATATTATGTCAGTAGTAGACAGATATTTTGCACTTTAGAAAATAACAAATACTATTATATATTCATATTATGTTATTAGGTGTTGATTATATGGATATTTTATGTATTAATAATGGGAATAGTAAGAATTTGTTAGATGATATTGCATCAAAAGATAGCATTATAATTATTGCACATGGTATCATAGGTGATATCGAACTTATGAGTGAAGTTGATGGTGATACGGTTGCAGTAAAAGATTTATTATTGCTATCTAAAGACAAAAGGCTTCTTATCATTGCCGGCATTAATGCTATTATTGATGACGATAGATTCTGCTCCGCAATAGTTATCGACTCAGGCAAATTACTAGGGATATCTAATATGACTCACGGAGTAGGTGAGGATTACTATTCACTCGGGAATAGTTTGCGAATTTATGATACTTCACAAGGTATAATCGGCGTATTAATTGGTCAAGATATATTCTATCCCGAATGTATGAGAGTTCTAAGAGTTAGTGGTGCTAACTATATAGTATATCTAGATAATGGCACAAGCTCGAATTCCGCTGAAGTGAGTGCTAGTGCGAATAGCCTAGCTAATGGTGTATACTGCATATATTCAGCTATTGACGACATAACCATTTTCGATAATAACGGAAAAGTTATTGTGAAATCAGATAATAATATTTGGTCGGGTTCGGTTGAAATTGTATCCGATAAATGCAGAATAAATACGAGAAGAGAAGAAGTATACAAACGTGTATACATAGAGAGTTTTTATGATTAATATTGTACTAATAGAACCAGAAATACCTAGCAATACAGGAAATATCGGGAGAAGTTGCGTTGCAACTGGCAGTAAATTACATCTAATTGAGCCATTGGGATTTGAAGTAAGCGACAAGCAACTACGCCGTGCGGGCTTAGATTATTGGAAAGATGCGGATATTAAGATTTATAAGAACTTAAATGAATTCATATCAATGAACAAAGGACAGTATATATTTGCTAGTACAAAAGCTTCTAAGCGTTACACAGATATAACCTACTCAGATAATTGTTATATATTTTTCGGCAAAGAAACTAAGGGCATTGATGAACAACTACTTAAAGATAATTACGAAAATGCGGTGCGTATCCCTATGCTAGACGATTATCGCTCTCTTAACCTTGCTAATTCCGTAGCCATTGTACTATATGAAGCTTTAAGACAGAATGATTTTGCTGAGCTTAATGACATTGGTACATTAACAAAATTCTAGTTATATTTACTACTTTTTATTAAATTAAGCATACTACTATTAATAAAGAAAGTCTTTAATTAAGTGTTTTGAGGTTTTTTGTATATTTTAAGCTGGAAATATTAGACAATTACATAGCTAAGTGATATAATACCTCTTGCGACTATAGATTATAGAATATACGAAAAGAGGAATAATTTCGAAGGAGAATACACAGTGCAAAATATTAAAACTATCAAAGATATTAATGTAAAAGGAAGAAGATGTCTAGTAAGAGTGGACTTCAACGTTCCAATCGCAGATGGTAAGATTAGTGATGATAACAGAATTAAAGGGGCATTACCTACAATAAACTATTTAATTGAACAAGGAGCGAAGGTTATACTATGCTCACATCTAGGCAGACCTAAGGGCGGTATAGCTAATTTCGCTGAGAATAAGAAGAAATTCTCGCTGAAGGTTGTAGCTGAAGCATTAGACAAAGAACTCGATTGCAAAGTAGTTTTTGCAGAAGATGTAATCGGTGAATCTGCCAAAAAAGCAGTCTCTGAATGCAAAGATGGCGAAGTAGTTTTGCTTGAAAACTTAAGGTTTTATGAAGAGGAAACTAAGAACGATAAGAAATTCTGCGAGGCACTTGCTGAATTTGCAGATGTATATGTTAATGATGCTTTCGGCACATGCCATAGGGCACATGCTTCTACAGCAGGCATCGCTCAATACGGTCTAGTAGAAGATGCTGTAGCTGGCTTCCTTATTGGAAAAGAACTCGAGGTTATGGCGGGTGTACTTAATAATCCACCAAGACCTTTTGTAGCTATCCTTGGCGGAGCGAAAGTTTCAGATAAAATTGGTGTTATTGAGAATCTATTAGATAAAGTTGATTACTTGCTTATCGGCGGTGCAATGACTAATACTTTCAATTTGGCTCGAGGACTTGAAGTTGGGGATTCTATGTGTGAACCAGATAAGACTGGATTGGCACTAGAATTACTTAAGAAAGCTGAATCTAAAGGAGTGAAAATGCTACTCCCTATCGACCAAGTAGTTGCTAGAGATTTTTCGCCATATGCGGATTATATAGTCAACGGCGAGGAAGTGCCTGTCAGCTGGCAAGGTCTTGATATCGGCCCTGAAACTGTAGAAATCTATAGCAATATTATCAAAAAGGCTAAAGCGGTTATATGGAATGGACCTATGGGCGTATTTGAATTTGAAAACTTCGCAAAAGGCACAAAAGCTATTGCGGAAGCAATGTCACAAGTAGATGGCATTACAATTATAGGTGGTGGCGATAGTGCTGCTGCAGTTACACAATTAGGCTTTGCTGATAAAATGACCCATATTAGCACAGGCGGTGGTGCTAGTCTAGAATTACTAGAAGGAAAAGGACTTCCCGGTATCACTTGCTTAGACAAAAAATGATTTAACATTAAGGAGATTTATAATGAGAACACCTATTATTGCTGGAAATTGGAAAATGAACTTACTGAATAAAGATGCTGAAACTATGGTTACAGAGCTTGTACCTTTGGTAAAAGATGCTGACTGTGAAGTCGTACTATGCGTACCTTACACAGATTTACTAACAGTTCGCAAATGCGTTCGTGGCACTAACATCAAATTAGGCGCACAAAATGTACATTGGGCTGAAAGCGGTGCTTATACTGCTGAAATTAGTGCAAGCATGCTGAAAGAACTTAGGATACAATACGTTGTTGTTGGTCATTCAGAACGCAGACAATACTTTGGCGAGACTAATGAGAAAGTTAATCTACGTGCAAAAGCTGCTCTCGCAAGCAAGCTTAGACCTATCATATGTATAGGAGAAACTCTTGAAGAAAGAGAAGCTGGAAGAATGGAAGACGTGCTATATACACAAGTTGTAGAATGTCTTAAAGGATTCAAATCTTGGGATTTCGACAAATCAATTATTGCTTATGAACCTGTATGGGCTATAGGTACTGGCAAGACTGCTTCACCTGAGCAAGCTAATGCTGCTTGCAAATTTATTAGAGATACCATTAAGAAGAAATTCTCTGCTAAAATCGCTGATAAAATTCGTATCCAATACGGTGGCAGTATGAAAGGCTCTAACGTAAAAGAACTAATGGCTATGTCTGAAATAGATGGCGGGCTAATAGGTGGTGCAAGTCTAAAAGCTGACCTATTTGCTGAAATAGTTAACTATAACAAATAATATACATACAAAAAAGATAAGAAAACTAATTTATTGCAAATACCAATATTTTGGTGTTTGCAATATTTATATGAGGAACAAATAAAATGGCAGTTATTAATGCATTATTAATTCTCGATGGATTCGGGTGTAACAAAGAAACTAAGGGCAATGCAATTGCGATAAATGGAGCAAAAAACGTTTCAGCTTATTTCAAGAAATATCCTAGCACATTAATCGGTGCTAGCGGTGAAGATGTAGGGCTTCCTGATGGACAAATGGGCAATAGTGAAGTTGGACACTTGAATATCGGAGCAGGCAGAAAAGTATATCAAGAATTGACAAGAGTCTCTAAATCAATAGTTGATGGAGATTTCTTTACTAATCAGGCATTTATGGGAGCTATGGAAAATGCAAAACAACCAAGCAGAAGCCTCCATTTAATGGGTTTGATTTCTGACGGAGGAGTACACAGTCATAACACACATTTATATGCCCTACTCAAAATGGCAAAAACTTGCCAAGTGGAGCGTGTTTTCGTACACTGTTTCACTGATGGCAGAGATGTTGGACCTACTAGAGGTGCTGGACTAGTTTCGGATTTACAAGCTGTAATGAAAGAGTTAGGCGTTGGCAAGATTGCTACTATTACAGGCAGATTCTACGCAATGGATAGAGACCAACGTTGGGATAGAGTTGAGAAAGCTTATAATAATGTAACCTGTGGTAATGGAATAAAGATTACAGACCCTGTAGCTATTATTGAGGAAAGTTATGCAAAAGGCACTACAGATGAATTTATTGCACCTTATGTAGTATATGAAAATGAAGCACCTGTCGCCACATTCAATAAAGGCGATAGCATGATATTTTTCAATTTTCGCCCTGATAGAGCAAGAGAAATCACTAGAGCTTTTATTTACGAAGATTTTGATATGTTCGAAAGAAAATCTGGCTACCTTGCTCCTAAGTATGTTTCTCTCACCCAGTATGATGAGACATTTACTGGAATAGATATCGCTTATCCTCTAAATCCGCTTGCCAATACATTCGGTGAATACTTAGCAAAATTAGGTAAGACACAATTAAGAATTGCAGAAACAGAGAAATATGCTCACGTAACATTCTTCTTCAATGGCAATGTTGAGAAGCCGAACGCAGGTGAAGATAGAGTGCTTATTCCTAGTCCAAAAATCGAAACATACGACCTACAACCTGAAATGAGCGCATATGAAGTAACGAAGCAAGCTGTTGCTTTAATACTTTCTAAGAAATATGATGTTATGATTCTAAATTTCGCTAATTGCGATATGGTAGGACATACCGGAGATTTAGATGCCACAATAAAAGCTGTAGATGTTGTAGACGAATGCGTACTTGAAATAATAACAGCTATCAAATCTGTTGGTGGAAATGCTATAATTACAGCTGACCATGGAAATGCGGACAAAATGCTTGAAGCTGACGGCTCACCTTTCACCGCACATACCACTAACCCGGTTCCTTTCATTGTAGTTAATGATAAATATATGGGCTGCAAATTAGCCGAAGATGGCGTATTATCAGATATTGTACCTACTATTTTAGATATGATGAATGTTGAACAACCCAAAGAAATGACAGGTAAGTCTTTGATTATTCATTAATAGCTACTAGCGAAACTAGAATTTATCAATGATAAATTGTATAAAAGTATATTTTTTGTCTATAAATTTGCTTGCCAGTACATAATAAATATGTTAGAATGATTAGGCTAAAACAACAAAAGGAGAGTGAAAATGTCACTTTTATCAAGTATATTACTTTTAGCCCCAATATCACCAGGTTTTCAGAAGTTCTTAGAAGTTCTTTCTCCTATCCTAATGATTGCTATGGTGCTTGTTTCAATCGCTATAATCATTGTTGTACTTTCCCAGTCAGGTAATTCAGCTGATATCGCTGCAATTAGCGGTGGTTCCTCTGGTGGCGGTAACTCAATGAAAGACAAAATTAGTGATAAGTCTTCAAGACTTAAGAAAGCAACCTATTTTTTAGGCGGTGGTATGCTAATTATATCTATTGCATATTTTGTTGTTCAGCTAATTGGTGGCTAGACCGTAGAAAAATTTTAGATTAATTGTTATTTTGAGGCGGTGATTGTTTTCAGTTACCGCCTTTGTAAATACTAGGAGATATATGAGCTTTAGAAAAAAATTACTAGAAAGAATTACTGCACTTGGCAATGGTTCTCACACAATACACGAACTTGAAAATAAGTTAAACTTCCGTTCTAAGACCGAACGAAAGGTGCTTCGTAGTGCCATTAGAGATATGATAGAAGATGGTGAATTAGTTAATAATGGCAGGGGACAGATTTCTGTTAGCCGTAAGAAAGAATTAATAAAGGGAGAATTAAGAGGTAATAGAAAGGGTTTTGCCTTCATGATTCGTGAAGACGAAGGTGAGGATATGTTTATCCCTGCACGCAGTCTTAACGGTGCAATGCACGGTGATACTGTTCTTGCTTACCTAGTAGGCGAGAGTGAGGGGAAAGTAGAAACTATCCTTAAACAAGGTATTACTAGTCTTGTAGGTACTTACACTATGAGTGGCGGTTACGGATTTGTTATTCCTGATGATGATAGTTATTATAAAGACATTCTTATACCTTCCTCTAATGTCAATAATGCTACCCCATTAGATAAGGTTGTTGTAAAAATTAGTATCAACGAACGCAATAAGAAACCGTTTGGAGAAATACTAGAAGTCTTAGGCAAAGCTGGAGACCGAGACACGGAAGTATTAAGTGTTCTTAGACAGTATGGATTTGATGAGAATTTTCCGAAAGATATTGAATTAGCAGCAGCGAAAGTTGATTACAAACCTGATTATGATAGATTGGATTTGAGAGATATACTAACTATCACTATAGATGGAGATGATGCAAAAGATTTCGACGATGCTATTAGCATTGAGAAAAAAAGCAATGGCTACAAACTATATGTTCATATTGCGGATGTATCACATTATGTGAGAATTGGGAGCGAACTAGATGAAGAAGCCCTTAAGCGTACAACTAGTGTGTATTTTCCTGATAAAGTATTCCCTATGCTACCTCCAGGCATTAGCAATGGCGTTTGTTCTCTTAGACCAAACGAGGATAAATTGACCGTTACTGTCATTATGGATTTAGATGAAAAGGGAGAAATAACTTCTTCAACGTTCCACAAGACAACTACATGTTCTAACTATCGAATGACCTACAATAAAGTAACTAAGATACTTCAAGGAGATAAGGAATTAAATAAAGAATATAGCGAGATAGTAGAAATGCTTGAATATATGAAAGAGCTTGCTAGCTTCATTAAAATTAAAAGAGATGAAAATGGAGCGATTAATTTCGATACTAAAGAATGCAAATTTAAGTTAGATGCAGAAGGAGACGTACTAGATATAGTACGCTACCCTTATGAACTTAGTAACAGTATTATAGAACAATTTATGGTACTAGCTAATGAACAAGTTGCGAAATACCTTACCGACCAGAAAGTCCCTGCAGTATTTAGAGTGCATGAAGTACCTTCTCAAGAAAAGCTCTCAACTTTGAAGGTGTTCTTGGCGAAACTTGGCTACGATATAGATTTGCACAAAGACATAGAACCTAAGATTTTCAGCGATATACTAGAAAAAGTCAAAGACAGCAAGTATGACGGACTGATAAATAAAGTTGTCTTAAGGTCTATGCAGAAAGCGAACTATAAGATACACAATCAAGGTCATTTCGGGCTGAGCCTAGATTATTACTGTCATTTCACTTCACCAATTAGGCGGTATCCTGACTTGATGGTTCATCGAATGCTTAAAGCGTTAATCGATAAGAAAGCTACAAAAGCATTCATTGATAAGTTACGTCCAATTTGCTTGAACGCAGCTAAAAATTCTAGCGATAGAGAAGTTTCGGCAGAACGTGCTGAGCGAGATATTGATGATTATTATAAGACTAGATATGAGCTTAAGCATATTGGTGATAGGTATTTTGGAGTAGTAAGTGGCGTTATTGGTGCAGGTATTTTTGTTGCCCTTGAAAACACTGTAGAGGGATTTGTCCCTGCAACAGATTTGCCAAGCGACAAGTATACCGCAGATGAATCAACTTATACTTATCGTGGTTTTAAGTACCAGTTTGCTTTAGGAGATGAAGTAGAAGTGGAAGTCAAAAGTGCATTAGTTGAAACTAGGCGTATTAATATGGTCTTAGTTTCCGAACCTAGTCAGCATCTAAATAAAAAGGGGTAGAATAGAAGTGGCTAAGATTAAGCTAATTTCGATGAATAGAAAGGCTTTTCACGATTTTACGGTTGAGGAAACCTATGAAGCAGGTATTGTACTTGTTGGTTGTGAGGTTAAGTCGCTAAGACTTAATCAGTGCAATTTGCGAGATAGCTATGTACTTATAAAAAATGGTACTGCATCACTTGTAGGAATGCATATAAAAGCTTATGAGAAAGCCGGGTATTTCAGCCCTGAACCAGTTCGAGAAAGGCAGCTATTACTTAATAAGCGTGAGATAGCACAACTTAGAAAGAATGTCGAACAACGTGGCTATACAATAGTGCCACTGAAATTATATTTTAGTGATGCACTAGTGAAAGTCGAATTAGGACTTTGTCGTGGCAAGAAATTATATGACAAAAGAGACTCTATCAAACAAAAAGATGTCAAACGTGATATAGAACGTGAAATGAAAAAGAATAATTAACAATTGGAGGAAATTATGAAGAATCAAGATACTATATGTGTACATGGTAGTTACAAGCCTAAAAGTGGGGAATCCAATGTCTTCCCAATACATATGAGCACTACATACGCTTATGATACTACTGACGAAATGGCACACCTTTTCGATGTACCGAAAGATGGTCATATCTATACTAGAATTTCTAATCCTACAACAAATATGTTTGAAGAAAAAATTGCAAAATTAGACGGTGGCGTAGCTGCAATGGCTTGTGCATCTGGAATAGGCGCTACTGCACTAGCTATTATGAATGTTGCAACGCAAGGCGATAATATAGTTGCTCTTGCTACTATATACGGTGGTACTTACAACCTACTTAGTACAACACTGATTAAGTATGGAATTGAAACTAGATTTATAACAGCAAAAATGACGGATGCAGAAATCGAAAACCTAATTGATGACAGAACCAAGCTATTCTTTGGCGAAACTATAGCTAACCCAGCTATGGTAGTATTCGATTTTGAGAGATATTCAGCTATATGTAAGAAACATAAATTACTACTTGCTATTGATAATACACTAGCTACTCCTGTTCTGGTAAAACCACTTGATTTAGGTGCCAATATAGTCGTATACTCAACTACTAAGTATCTTGATGGTCACGCACTTTCTGTAGGCGGTCTAATTATAGATGGTGGTAATTTCGAATTCAGAGGAAACCCTAGATATGAGGCTTTCTACGTTCCTGACGCAAGCTATCATGGTGTTGTATATGTTGATGAGGGCGGACCAGCTGCTTATATTCTGAAAGCTAGAATGCAGTTAATGCGAGATTTTGGAATTTGTTTAAGTCCATTTAATGCTTTCTTAACAAATTTAGGTACGGAAACTCTACACCTAAGAATGGAAAGACACAGTTCTAACGGTCTTGCTGTTGCCAAAGCTTTAGAGAAAAACCCTAAGGTTGATTGGGTTAATTATCCCGCCCTTGAAGGTGACAAATACTATGACCTCGCAAAAAAATATTTCAAGAAAGGTTGCTCTGGTATGGTTGTCTTCGGGATTAAAGGCGGAGTTTCACAAGCAAAACAATTCATAGATAACTTAAAATTAGTCAGACAGCTTACACATATTGCAGATTGTAGGTCATGTGTACTTCATCCAGCTAGTGCGACTCATAGACAATTATCCGAGCAAGACATGATAGATTGCGGGATATCAAATAACCTTATCCGTGTATCAGTAGGAATAGAAGCTGCTGATGATATTATCGCTGATATAGAACAAGCACTTGCTAAGGTAGAATAAGAGAGGAAAGATAATGCCTATTGTAATTCACAAAGACTTGCCAGCTTATGAGAAGTTGAAGTCGGAAAATATATTTGTTATGGAAAAGAAAAGAGCGGTTACCCAAGATATCCGCCCTATTGAGATAGCAATTGTCAACCTAATGCCCACTAAGGTGGAAACAGAGACTCAATTAATGCGTTTACTCAGTAATAGTTCTCTGCAAGTTAATGTAACTCTTATCAACACTGTTTCATATAAAAGCAAAAACATATCAGAAAATCATATGAATAAGTTCTACAAGAGCATTAAGAAAGCCAAAGAAAAGCACTATGATGGACTTATTATTACAGGTGCACCAGTTGAGAATATGCCATTTGAAGAAGTGGCTTATTGGAAAGAACTCAAAGAAATTATGGCTTTTGCAGAAACACATGTTACTTGCACAATGCATATTTGTTGGGGTGCTCAAGCAGGTCTCTTTTATCATTATGGTATAGACAAAGCACAACTTGACAAGAAATTATTCGGAGTGTTCGCTTCTAAAATAGTACAAGACGACCAATTACTAAGAGGCGTGGATGATACATTCTATATACCTCATTCAAGACATACTTACATCAAGTCTGAAGATATATATGCTTGTGCCGATTTAGAAGTATTAGCATACAGCGATGAGGCAGGAATCAGTATAGTGAAAAGCTCTGACAATAGAAAAATATTTCTATTCGGGCATAGCGAATACGACAAATGCACTCTTGATAAAGAGTATAAGCGTGACTTAGACAAAGGCTTGGATATAGACCCTCCTTGCAACTATTATATGGATGACACATATTCTACAGTAGACGTAAAATGGAGATCAACAGCTAATCTACTATTCTATAACTGGTTAAACTATTACGTTTATCAAGTAACTCCTTATGAGTTCAAAGACTAGCAATATTTAACTGTTGACAATATAAATGTATATGTTATAATAGTAATGGAATAATTATTAAGGAGGAACTATATATTATAGTCCTTGTCGTGGGGATGTTTTGGATTCGACAGGGGTGATGGATATTGTATAAGCATACCGAGTCGCTTGCGTTAATGGCGAAATTAAATTTTATTTGCTAAAAATAAAACAACTGAGACTGGTTTCCAAACTAGTTTCGCTTTCGCAGCATAGTATAATGTTGCTGTCGTGTTCAAGGAGCTCACTATCTTGGATTTCGGTATCATATAGGTGTGAGGAACTGTCATCATAGTGTTCTCGGATGTTGATGGGTTTAAGAGGACTAGATGTTTTACAGCCGGCTACTAGGCGGTATGGATGTCAAGATTAAATTAGCAGCTAAGTATGTAGAAAATGCTTTTGATACACTTTTGGACAGGGGTTCAAATCCCCTCATCTCCACCAACAAAGGTCAAGGTTTTTAAACCTTGACCTTTTTGTTTTACATTGAACTCTGTTAAGTATCCTACCCACTTTTTAGGCAATATACTATATTCTATTTCAACACTATCAGGATTCACAATAAGGTTTACTGCGTACATATCTAGAAGTTGTTTAATGTTATAGAGTGTCCCCTCTTTAAACATTGCTTTTGCCTCATTATAGGCACTCTCAAATTCTTCTTGTGATATTTCTGTTATCAAGTTCTTATTGTCTAGATTGAAAAGTCGCTGTTCTATGTCAGCTCTCTTAAACTCATATTCAGATATTGCATTCATTAATGATACACTCCCACCATTCATAGCTACTGCCTGCACAATATTATTTATCTGCTTATCAATCTTATTCATCTCACTTATTAATGAATTTCTAGTTTGTTTCAGCTCGCTACTAGCACCTTTTACAAGTTTGTTATATTCGCCCAAAACTGCCTTGTATTCACCATTAAATATTATATCCGATAGTTTGTCCAATACGAAGCTTTCTAGCTCATCTCGCCTTATATTCTTATTGTTACATACAAGTCCCACTCTTTGTTTCTTATTCGTACATCTATAATATGACCAAGCAATATTCTTCTCTCTATTCTTAGCGGTAACTCCTGTTAAAGTTGCACCACATTCGCCACACCTAATATGGCCAGTAAGTAAATATTGTTCCTTTGCAGTTGAGCTTCCGCTAATCTGTTTTCGCCTTTTTAATAATTCCTGTACTTTCTTGAAATCATCTTTAGATATTATTTGTGGCATTTCTCCCTCTATCCTAATTATTTCACTTTTATCTTTATATGAATGGCTGTTCCTTTTACCATCTATATCCTTACTGCTTGATTTGTTGTAAATATATACTCCTGTATATTTTTCGTTCTTCAGAAGAGAGTATATAGAATTATTCCCAAATACCATACCTCTTTTAGTTTTATACCCTCTTGCATTCAAATCCTTTATTATTTCGGAATAACTCTTTCCCTCAAGTATGCTTTCATAAATATACTTTATTGATTTTGCTTCATCAATATTTAATACATATTTCCTAGTTTCTTCATCAATGTCATATCCTAGTGGCGGTATTCCCCCTGTATGCTTAGCTTTATAGGCATTCTCTTTTAATCCTTTCATAACCTCTCTTGCAAGGTTCTGTGAATAGTATTCTGCCATACCCTCTAATACTGATTGCATAATAATACTCTCTGGACTATCATCTAAGTTTTCTGTAACAGAGAGCAACTTTACTTTATTCCTTTTTAGCTGATGGTTATATTTAGCACTATCATATCTGTTTCTTGCAAATCTATCTAGCTTATGAATTATAACTGCATCAAACTCACCTTTCCCACTATCCTTTATCATTCTTAAGAAAGACGGTCTATTATCTGTAGTAGCAGATCGTGCCTTATCAACATATTCATCTACAAGAAGTAGATTTTTACGGCCAGCATATTCTCGAATAGCTCTCATCTGAGCATCAATGCTTTCTGATCTTTGATTGTCACTGCTAAATCTGCAATACGCAACCGCTTTCTTATAACTTACGCTATTCATTTTTCACCTCCTTACCACATTGTATTTTACGGATTATTTTTGCAATTGTATTATCACTTGAAATATCT
>CAZKXV010000009.1:0-18814 GCA_964556835.1 uncultured Clostridia bacterium | reverse complement strand
TAATATGCTGAAAGATATGTTAGACTGGGAAGATGTACTTGAAATAGCTAAAGTGGAATTCGCTGATATGATTGCTTCTGAAATGGTAGAGGGTAATTTTCCTAGAGAGATACATATAAAATATCTAAACAATAGGACACTTGAGGACAGCCCCTACTACTGGTATATTTCATTTATATCCACAACTTCTGACTATTGGGCGTTGCTCTTAGAGCCTATGAGCGGCGCAGTAGTATCAAAGAAATCATAGACATAATATAGCCTATTACCTAGGAAAGACAGGCTATACTAATAAGAGCGATTGTACAATCGCTCTTATTTTCATAATTCTATAAATCAAGGGGATAGGATTGAAGGAATCATGCTCGTGTCAATGGGACAGGATTTTATCCTGTCCCATTGACACTTGTCCTAGTACCCACATTTCAAACAAAAAAAGCACCAACTCAATGATGCTTTTGTCAATTTACTTATTTTTAACCTTAATTATTTTCTGGATTATCTCTCTTTTCTATCAAAGCCTTAACTTTCATTAGCCTGACGATATTACCCCTTTCATTTTCGTCAAGTTTCATAGTAATATACTTAATAGTTTCTTGCATCTGAGGTATCATTACATATTCAAGTGCATTTACTCTACGCCTATTCTTCTCTATCTCACTAGCTAGCATATTACAAGTTTTTTCTACTTCAACAAGTTTGATTATGTCATCTAATTGCCCCGAAAGCAAAGCTATTGAGCTGTCTAGCTCACTAGTTACACTCGCAAATGAGTAAGGATATAAATCCCCACCTTCATTCATAGTATAACTTAGCTTTGGAACGATACAACTCATTACATTCTTAGTTGAGGTGGTTATATCGACAGAAGTTGCAGGCATTGCAACAGCTTCTTCAATAATTGCATCATCCGAAACAGCCCTAGCTAACATAAATGCTCTTAGTGCGTGACTTAACTCTTTTTCGACTTGTTCACGCAATCTCTTATTCTCACGAACATAGTCCATAAATTGCCTAATCATCTCATCAGACTTATCTTTAAGGAGTTTATGTCCACGTACAGCAGTTTTGAGTCGAAGTTTCAACTTTCTTAGCTCCATACGTGTTGGATTTACATTGAGAATAGCCATTTAGTCTTTCTTCTCCTTAGCTTGTTTCGCTTTAAGGATTGGGTCGTAATACTTTTCTAAATACTCATCATTTATTCTCTTCATTTCATTTCTAGGTAGGATTGTTAGTAGTTCCCAGCCCAAAGCTAAAGTTTCTTCGATAGTTCTATTAGTATTGAAACCTTGTGATACATAATCTTCTTCGAATTTCTCTGCGAACTTAGCATAAAACTTATCTACATCAGATAATGCCGCATCACCTAGAATAGCAGATAATTCTTTTGCTTCTTTACCCCTTGCATAAGCGGCAAATAGTTGGTTCATTGTATTAGCATGGTCCTCTCTAGTCTTGCCTTTGCCAATACCCTTATCTTTCAATCTAGACAATGATGGTAATACATCTATTGGTGGAGTAATGGTACGTTTATAGAGGTCACGTGACAAAATTATCTGTCCTTCTGTAATATATCCAGTCAAATCAGGGATAGGATGCGTTTTGTCATCTTCCGGCATTGTTAAGATAGGAATTTGAGTGATAGAACCTTTCTTGCCTTTTATTCTTCCTGCTCTTTCATACATAGTAGCAAGGTCAGTATATAGGTAACCAGGATATCCACGACGTCCGGGAACTTCTTTTCTTGCTGCACTTACTTCTCTTAATGCTTCTGCGTAATTAGTAATATCGGTAATAATTACTAGCACGTGCATATCTTTCTCAAAAGCTAGATATTCAGCAGCAGTTAGTGCCATTCTAGGAGTTGCAATTCTCTCAATAACAGGGTCATTTGCTAAGTTCATAAATAACACAGCCCTATCTATAGCACCAGTCTTTCTGAAGTCAGAAATAAAGAAGTCTGCTTCTTCAAATGTAATACCAACAGCAGCAAATACTACTGCGAATTTATCACTTTTCTTAAGTACTGTAGCTTGACGAGCAATTTGTGCTGCTAGCTGTGCATGAGGAAGTCCCGAACCGCTAAAAACAGGTAATTTCTGTCCACGAACTAGAGTATTAAGACCATCAATAGCTGAAATTCCCGTTTGAATAAACTCATCTGGATAGTTTCTTGCATATGGATTGATAGGTTGTCCGTTTATATCCATTTTCTTCTCAGCTAGGATTGTAGCACCACCATCACGTGGTCTGCCCATTCCATCAAATACTCGACCTAACATTTCCTCGGATACACCAAGTTCTAGGCTTCGACCAAGAAATCTAGCTTTTGCAGTAGAAATCTTTATACCTTGAGAACTTTCAAAGAGTTGTACCAATGCCTTATCGCCATTAATCTCAAGCACTTTGCCTCGTCTGATATTACCATCTTCTTGGCAAATCTCAACTAGCTCATCATATTTAACGCCTTCAACTCCGTCTACAAGCGTCAAAGAACCTACTACTTCTTTAATTGATTTATATTCTTTGAGCATCAATTTTCTCCTTCTTTAACCAGTCCAGCAATTTGAGCCTTTAGTTCTCTTTCGATAGCATCGAATTCTTTCATATTATCTGGCTCAATATACTTAGACCTACCAATACGGTCTTTAACTGATATTTCTATTATATCTTCTAAATCAACATCTTTTTCTAGAGCGGATATTGATTGTTTATAACATTCCATTATTAGCTTCAACATTCTGCATTGCTTGAGCAATGAAGCATAGGTATCTATTTCGTGAAATGCGTTCTGATGCAAGTAATCTTCTCTAATCGACTTAGCCGCTTCCATAAGTATTCTGTCTTTTGATGAAAGTGCATCCACACCTACTAAGCGAACTATTTCCTCAAGACTTGCTTCTTGTTGTAGAATGCTCATAGCTCCATTTCTTAAGTCTACCCATTCGTGATTGACATTGTCATTATACCACTCGCTCAAGTCTTCTGCATAGAGTGAATAGCTCTGCATCCAATCGATTGCAGGGAAATGTCTCTTGTATGCAAGTTGTGCGGATAGCCCCCAGAATACTTTGACTATTCTAAGAGTTGCTTGTGATACTGGCTCAGAAAGGTCGCCACCTGGAGGAGAAACAGCACCGATTGCAGTAACACTGCCTAGTTTGTCTTCTGCCCCTTTCACTTTCACTATTCCCGCTCTTTCATAGAACTCAGCAAGTCTACTTGATAAGTATGCAGGGTAACCTTCTTCACCCGGCATTTCTTCTAGTCTGCCACTCATTTCTCTAAGTGCCTCAGCCCATCTAGATGAAGAATCCGCCATAATCGCAACATTATATCCCATATCTCTGAAATACTCAGCAATAGTAATACCTGTATAAATAGAAGCCTCTCTAGCTGCAACAGGCATATCGGAGGTGTTAGCTATAAGAACAGTTCTCTTCATAAGTGTTTCACCAGTCTTTGGATCTACTATTTCTGGGAACTCGTTCAGTACATCGGTCATCTCATTGCCACGCTCACCACAACCAACATATACAATAATATCAGCATCAGCCCACTTAGCTAACTGGTGTTGCACAACAGTTTTACCGCTTCCGAATGGACCAGGAACTGCTGCCACACCACCTTTTGCAACAGGGAAAAATGTATCTATTACACGTTGACCCGTTACTAACGGTAGAGATGGTCGAAGTTTTTGTTTGTATGGTCTGCCTTTACGAACGGGCCATCTTTGTAACATTGTAACTTCATGAGTAGTCTTGCCATCTTCAATAATTGCTATAGTGTCGTCTATGTTATACGAACCTTTGTATATTTTCTTAATCTTACCGCTTACACCCATAGGTATCATAATTCTATGCTCAATTACATTATTTTCTTGCACAGTTCCAATTATGTCACCCATTTCGACAACATCACCAACTTTCTTAGTAGGATTAAAAGCCCAATTCTTAGAATGGTCAAGTGCAGGAACATCCACGCCTCTTGCTATTCTGTCGCCAGTCTTCTTACGCAACATATCAAGTGGTCTTTGAATACCGTCAAATATGCCTTCAATTATTCCAGGTCCTAACTCAACAGAAAGTGGGAAGCCAGTGGAATACACATTCTCTCCCGGTCCAAGTCCGCTAGTTTCTTCATAAACTTGTATTGAAGCCCTATCCTCACGCATCTCAATTATCTCGCCGATAAGTCTTTTGTCGCTAACACGGACAACATCATACATCTTGCAATCTGCCATGTTTTCTGCCACAATCAGTGGCCCTGATACTTTGATTATTTTGCCATTCTTTTGCATTTTAATCATCCTCTCTATTGAATAATATATCTACTCCTATAGCCTTTTCCACATTTTTCTTAATACATTCAATTCCGTATCCGGAACTGCCGTTACTACTAGGAATAGGAACTACTATAGGATAAGCTTTGTCAACATATCTTGCTATTGTACTGCTGATTCTTTCAGCAATATCGTCGGTAATAAGAATTACCTTGAAATTCTTTGCTAGGTTCTTGAGTGTAGTAATAGCCTCTTCATCGCTATAAACGCTGAATATTTCTGCTCCTACCGCCTTAAACACAAGGACAGTATCTCTATCACCAATAACTGCTATCTTATCTTTACGCATATAACTCACGCAACCTTTGCTTTATCAATAACTTATCTACACCATTTTTGAGGCAGACAAGAATTATTTTCGCTACTTTGATTTCTGTTTGCTTAGCTAAGTAATAACCAGCCATTGGAGCAATAGAAAACATATTGAATTTGTCGGCTTTGAATATACCTAGTAAATAATTATCTACAGCAGTCTCAAAATCTACTAATGCATCCGAACCTGAAACGAGTATTCCAACCAAATCTTTATATATAGTGTAACGGAACTTTTCTGAAACCACTTCCACGCTATCTTCATATAAGTCTATAAAGAACTCTAGTTTAAGTTCACCGCCTTCCACAAAACTATTTGCAAAGGCTTTAATTGTTTTTTTTGCTCTGCGACACCTAGTAAAAGTAGAAATATTTGTAGTATCAACTAATGCAACAAAATACTTCTTAATACAAGGTTCAGCTTTTTTAGCTATTATACTTGCATGCTTATAGAAAGCTTTATCGATAGTTATATCTATCACTTGTGGACTTCTATTACCCGTTACAAAAGAACCATCTATCTCTTCTAATGCACTCTTCATATATTCAGGCATATTCGAATAATCATCGCCCATAATGTCAGCATACATTTTTTCACTACTTAACATTCCGTCTTGCGTAAGCATTAGGTCTGCATTATCAAGTTTAAGATATTTCGCTTTCATTATAGCTTTCGCATTGTGATAGTCAAGTCTATAGAAAAATAATTCTAAACCTTTATTTTCTACCATTATGCCTTTGATGAAATTATTGGTAATCAGTTCTTCTGAAACCAATAATTCATAGAATTTATTAGGATTGTCTAATACAATACCACCACCATAATTGCTCTCTATAAGAACTTTGATAGCTTCACCAAGTGATTTTGACTCCACCATTCTAAGCATCTTCTCTGTAGTGAGTAGATTGTTTTCGAGTGATTTTATTCTTGCATTAGCATATATCAACCCAGAATCCATCTATCACTCTCCAAATAACACTTGTGCGACTTCACGCTCAAGCGTATCTCTAGCCGCTTCAAGTTCAACATCAAGAGTAAGGTTCTTATCATAATTCTTATTTTCAAGGATTATTCCGCCTGAAAAACTCCCGTATGCTTTCGATAAAGTTATATTAATTTTCATTTGCTTAGCAATTTTCTCAATATAACTTTGAGTTATGACTTTCTCATCATCCTTACAGATTATAACAGTATCTTCATCTGAAGCATTATTTGATAACATTCTTGTGATTAGATTCTTATATTCGGTAGGATTAATGTTTCTAATCTCCACTAACGCAGCCTCAAAAACAGAAGAAATAACACTTTGCTTAGCCTCAAGTAAGACTTTTCTTACTTCAAGGTTAGCCACAGTTACTTTTCTCTTCTCTATTTCATCATAAGCATCATTAGCAATTTTTATTTGCTCAGCTTTATAGCTGGCAGCTTCCGCTTGTGATTTCATAGAAATGGCTTTTGCTTTAGATTTCGCATCGCTAATTATTTGCTCTGCGTTACTCTTTGCGTCAGCTAGAATTCTATCTATTATTGCTTTACTTGCACTCATTTATAATACCTCAGATTAGATAGCCATAAATACAGCTAAGAATGAAATCAATAAAGCAAGTACGGCGTAAGTTTCTACCATAACCGCCATTATGATACCTTTTGTAGATTCTTCAGGTCTTTTCGCTGTCATAGCTATACCCGCTACACAAACTTTACCTTGGTAAATTGCTGAAACCAAACCAGCAATAGCCATAGGCATACATCCAGCAAAGATAATCATTCCGGTTGCTTCATCAAGAGCAAGCATATCACCAAAAAGATTAATCTTAATGAATACTATAAAAGCTATCAATAGACCATAAATACCTTGAGTACCTGGAAGCAATTGAAGAATTAGAACTTTACCAAACTTATCTGGGTCTTCAGCAGTTACACCTGCAGCAGCTTGACCAGCAGTACCTACACCGATTGCAGAGCCAACACCCGCCAAACTCGCAGCTATAGCCGCACCCAAAAGCGCATAAAATGTTCCTATTGTCATAATAATATCCTCCTATTTATCTATATAAATATATTTCGATTGAGAAGCAAAAGGCACGAATTGATGCCCTGAGCCAGTATAGAATCTTGAGAAAAATTCTATATATTGTAACCTTGAATTATGAACATACGCACCAAGCGTATTGATACCGATATTGAAAACATGTCCGCCTATTAATATAGGAATAACGATAATATATCCCAATCCATAGGGTATTAAATCTAGTGCAACAGAAGCAAGTTGATTTATAACCATACCAACTACCCCAGTCGCAAGTCCCAGACCAAAAAGTCTTGAGTAACTTAATATATCACTAAGAAATCCAGTTATTCCATATAGATTGCCTAATCCGCCGAATATTTTGCCAACAATTTTCTTGCTCTTTAATCCGCCACCCACAAATACACCTACGATGCCTATAATAGCTAATGTGACACCAATATTTGACAAGGATTCCATATTTGGAACTAGCGAAAAAGCAAATAAACCAAGACCTAAGAAAACTGCGTACCATCCTCCAATATTGCATAAAGCATCTAGCCATTCACCCTTCTTTATAAGTGCATAAGCATGAATACCCATTCCAAATAAAATCTGTATTACACCAAGCCCAAGCGACATTCCTAGCATTGCTAATGGTTCTTCTAAAGGATTGAAAAGAATTGGAGTTAGTGACATTCCGAACCAACCACCAAACATAATTCCCCAAATAAATGTAGAAATACCGCCCATTCCTATAACTAATACTAATTTCCCCTCGCCTTTTCTAGGCTTAGCAAATTTGTACATACCGAATGCGATAATTGATAGAATGATACCATAACCTGCATCAGACACCATAATACCAAAGAAGAGAAAATAGAAAACCGCCATAAATGGATTAGGGTCTATTTCTTTCTGATTAGGGGGGCTGTACATATTAGTAATATCTTCATATGGAGATACGAAAGAATTATTTTTCGTTAATGTTGGCACTACTTCATTTTCAGCTGGTTCAACTAAATCAACAGAAACGGTAAACTCTTTTGTTAACTTCGCTTTCAATTCTTCTGCTGATTCCAAAGGAACCCAAGCACACATAACAAAAGTACTACCAGTAAATTTGAATTGATTATCCGCTTCCGCTTTCTTCAATTCAACATTATAGTATTCATATAATAATTCGAAATCACTCTTAAACTTGTCATAGCAAACTACAGTAGCTACTATATCTTCTTTTTCTTTTTCTAATAAAGAAGACTGAGACTTAAGCTCCTCAAATTTAGCTTCTGCCGTCATATCAAAGTCAAATCCGCAAGCAATAAAGTCCATTTCAGCAAGTTTAGTTATTATCTCTTCTTTAAGGTCAAGGCTACTAATAACCATAACAACTTCATACTTAGTATATCCGTATGACTCAATATAGATATCTGTTAGAGAGTCTTTAAGCTCGGTCAGCATACTAGATTTGTTACTAGGAATTACGCCCAGCATAATAGTAGTACTTCTAGTATCTTTGAAACTACTTAATTCAGCTTTGATATTAGTGTATGGTGCAAGTTGCTCCATAGTGCTGTTAAGTCTAATCAAATCCGACCTAATATCTATAAGTTTGCTATTCGCATTCTCTATAGCATCCACTACTTTCAACAAATCAGCTTCTTTATCGCTAATCTCTTCGTATTTTTCATAAGTGACAGCAGGTAACCCAATAGAAAAAGGTTTCTTAGGCACTTCATAGATTGCTAAAGCTTTAACAGTATCACCACTTTCGAGCAAGAATTGCTCATTTTCTTTAGCTATAGCTGAATAATGTTTATTGAATTTGACCGCTTGATTTCGCATTTCTTTAGTAAAAGAGAACACAAAATTCAATCGATTAAGTTTCGTTGCATATTTATCAATTAAACGTGCGTCACTATAATCATTTGTGTTTTCAAGTTTAGAAATACCAGTAATCTCCGCACAACGAATCTTATGCAAGAGCTTCAATATGCGACCTCGTTCGCTTGAAAGACCAACGAGTTCGATTTTTTGCATGCTAATTATTGCCATATTTTGATAAGATAGTCTCCACTATTAAGCTAATCGCCTGTTGCTCTTTATTCTTAGCTGCTTTTTTGATTGCTTCAGCTTGTTTCTTGCCCTCTTCCATAATCACTTCAACGACTTTATCCGCTTTCGCTTCAGCCTCTACATAAATCTTCTTAACTTTTGCCTTGACTTCTTGCTGATTAGTATTAGAAAGATTATCTCTAGCTACCTCCGCACTTAAAACCAATTCTTTTGCAGTTGTGCTGGCAGACTTAATTTCATTTGCACTAGCAGTCTCTGCCTCAACTATTGAATTAATAATATCATTAATCATTTAGATACCTCTATTCTAACTCTATTTGGAATACTTGTTCTCAATGGCTGCAATTTTGTCTATTCTTCTATTATGTCTATCGCCTTCAAACTCTGCATTTAACCATAACTCTACTAACTTAACAGCTTTTTCGGAACTTACAACTCTACCACCCAAGCAAATAATATTTGCATTATTATGAGCCTTAGCAGCTTGAGCAGAAAATTCATCACTGATTACCGCAGCTCTAATACCATTGACTTTATTTGCAGCGATAGATATACCTATACCAGTTCCACACATCAGAACACCCTTATCGCACTCGCCACTTATAATTAGCTCGGCAACCTTAAGAGCATAATCAGGATAATCAACAGACTCGCCATCGAATGAACCACAGTCTACTACTTCAACATTATTGCTTTTCAAAAACTCAATTATTGCAGGTTTAAGACATATTCCGCCGTGATCATTTCCTATTGCAATATTCATATATCCATATCCTCCTAATTTTTGCCATTTGTATTCTTTGTAATTATATACTAATCATTAAAATTTTGCAACAAATTGAACCCATAGAGTTCGAATTTTGAGAAATCAGGATGAAGCTTTTCTAAGCCTATTCATTACTGAACAGCCTATTTCTCCATAAGAAAAATCTTCAGATAATATATAGTCGTACTCTTTTTCTAAGGCTCTTAATGCACTGTAAATATTTCTTGCAATACTAAGTTCATTTTCGCCAACAATAAATGATTTGATACCGCTAGGATAATCAAACACGCCATTAGTAAGCAATATAGGCTTCAATCCACGACTTTTAATACTTTCGTATTCTCTAATAAGTTCATTATTATCCGCAATTATTATGAGCGGTATTTTAGGTGAATAATGCTTATATTTCATACCCGGTGCTTTCGGAGCGTCATTTTTATCGACAAATTTCTTAGCACTAACAATCTCTATGCCGATTACTTCCTCTATCATTTCAGAAGTAATACAACCAGGTCTTAAGATTGTAGGGCATGGCGTTGTCAAGTCAAGCACAGTAGATTCAATACCATATTCACAAGCACCACCATCTATAATCATTGGAATTCTGCCATTTAAATCATCATAAACGTGTTTTGCTAAAGTCGGAGAAATATATGTTGAAATATTTGCACTAGGCGCTACTATCGGTACGCCACACTTCGCAATAAATTCTTGTGCTATCTTACTAGAAGGCATGCGTATTGCTACAGTATCTAAACCCGCCGTCACAATTAAAGGTATCCTATCTCCAACAGGCAATATTATTGTAAGAGGATTAGGCATAAGCTTATCAATTATCTTAACCGCTATTTCGCTGACCTCTCTTGCAACCATATATACATCATTTTTGTTCGCTATATGCACTATTAGAGGATTATCTTGTGGTCTACCTTTTGCCTCGAATATTTTCTTTACCGCTATTTCCGAAAAGGCATTTGCCCCCAAACCATATACAGTTTCAGTAGGAAAAGCAACTATTTCATCTTGCAGTATTAACTCAACCGCTTTATTAATATCTTTAATTTCAACAATCTCTGTTTTCATATCATGTAAATTTTAAGCAAATTTATATAATTTGTAAAGCGTTTTATGCAGAAAAACAAATAAATGATATAATATATAATATATTTATATATGTAATAAAAAATTAATATAATAACAGAAAATTTGCATTTGTATATTTCAAGTAATTATGATATTATATTAATGTATACTATTATATTAAACAAAAAAAATATATGCACATATAGAGGGTATATAAATATATATTTGTAAAGTATAACAAATAAAACTAAATCAATTTATATAGGAGTATGTAAAATGGGAATTTTAACTAAAATAGGCGAAATATTAACCACAAGAATTAATAATTTTGAAAATGCATTCAGTTCATGGTGCAGTACTTTGCCAGATGATTTCGAAATGATAACGGATGTTTTATTATCACCTTTGTACGGGAATGAAAACTTTTTATTAATAACAGGATTGCTTGGTATAATTGCGGGAGCTATTTTAATTATAATATTAAGTTCCTCAATTGGAGCAATCTTCCCAACTCGTGGATCTGTTCGCAAATGGGCAAAAGATAAAAATAACAAAAAGCATAAGAATAAGGATAAGAAAGCTTTGAAAGAAATTAAGAAAGATGTTGCTTCAGCTCTCAAGTCCCACGATATTAAGAAGAAACAAGGCAAGATAGTACTTAGACAAGACACCCCTACGCAAATGAGGGCAAAACTAAATGAATATTTGGCGAATTCTCCAATAAAGAAAGCAAAGAACAAGCCCGAAAAAGAAATACCAAAAAATATTGCAGCCGCACCAGTAATAGTAAAACCACATCTTGATAATGAACTTGAAAAAGAAAATGACGGAAAAACAAAAACTAAGAAGAAGGAGAAGAAAGGGAAATCTAAGGATAAGAAGAAAGATACCGCTACTGTCACCCCATCTCTTCCAAAATCCAAAGAACCGGTAGCCACAGAAAACAAGCCTATTGAGCCAACTAAAGAAATAGAAATTAAAGCTCCTATATTGGATGCAAAATCTTCAGTATCAAATAATCTAAAGCCAACTGATTCTAAAGCGAAAGATTCAAAATCGCTAAGCTCAGTTGCAAATATGAATAAAAAAGAAGAAGATGATGATGACGACTTTGATATAGACGCATTTGTTAGAGAACAAGAATTAGCCAGAATGCAACAGTCCGAAACCGAAAAAGATATGGCCAGCTCTTCTTCAGAAGATATATCTCCAACAAAAACTATTAAAGAAAATGCCCCTTCAACGAAACCAATTGCCCCAATAGTTGCTAAACCTAGTGAAGAAATACCATACAAAGAGAGTCCTTTTATCGTAAAAAATTCTTTAGTCAAAGATGAAAAAGAGGAACTTATAATTCAACCTTCATCTATTAAAGAAAGCGAGCAATCTGAAGACAAGAGATTTTCAACAGATATTAACACTTCTTTAACAACTGAAGCATTGGATTCTAACAATGATATAAATGATGATGATGATGATGATGATGAAGACTTTGATATAGATGAATATGTCAAGAAACAAGAAGAGGCAACTCAAAGTAAAGGAGAGGAACAAGTTCTACCTACTACAATTGCAGAGAAAAAAGAAATCTCTCCAGTAGTTGCTATGCCTAGTGCTAATAAGCCAATGAAAGAAATCCCAACTATTGTAAAGAACTCACTAGTTGAAGATGATTCGGAAGATACATTAGTCCACTCAGCACTTATAAGAGAAATGAAAACTAAAGAAGACTCTAATAACGGCAAAATAGATAGAAAATCTAGAAAAGAGCAGAAGAATATGGAAAAAATCTCTACACAAGCTACTGCACCTAAAATTATAACTCCTACCATTATTGAACCTAGAGTTATAACTCCTGCCATAATTGAACCTAAAGTTGCTTCTCCAATAACACCAAACTCGCCTGAAGCGCCTATGGAAGAGAGACAACTTGAGGATGCCACCATAGCACCTAGTCATATAGAACCAGTTGCTGAACCTTCTACAATAATCGAACCTAAAGAAGAGGTCTTATCAGAAGAACCTAAGGAAGATAAAGAAGTTTCCAAATCGGGCAAAAAAGAAAAGAAAGAGAAAAAGAAGGATAAGAAAAACAAGGATAAAAAAGCAGCTATAGCTACTGAACCTAAAGTTATAATCCCTACCATTATTGAACCTAGAGTTATAACTCCTGCCATAATTGAACCTAGAGTGGCTTCTCCTATAATACCAAATTCACCTGAAGCGCCTATGGAAGAGAGACAACTTGAGAATGCCACCATAGCACCTAGCCATATAGAACCAGTTGCTGAACCTTATATAACAACTGAACCTAAAGAAGAGGTCTTATCAGAAGAACCTAAGGAAGATAAAGAAGGCTCTAAATCGGACAAAAAAGAAAAGAAAGAGAAAAAGAAGGATAAGAAAACTATAGAAGAAGGTCCTACATATTATGCCCGAAAGCCAAGTACAGATTATCCAACTAATGCTGTTCCTTCTATTTTAAGAAAAGAACAAACCTCTCCTATCTCACAAGATAAGAGAAGAACAGATTCTAAGTCAGAAGACAAAAAAGATGATACTGCTAAAGAAACTGATACCAAAGAAGCCCCGAATAAACAAGCAAAAAAAAGTATAAATAATAAAAAACATGCAAAACCTGAACAGTCAACTGAATTAAAAGAACAATTACAAAAACAAGATGCCAAAGCAAATGCTGAGGCAATAGAGATAGAAAAGCAAGCTAAAGCTGAGGCTAAAATTATTACAGACGCTGAAAAGAAAGCTAAAGCTGAGGCTAAAATTATTGCAGATGCTGAAAAGAAAGCAAAGGCTGAGGCTAAAATTATTGCAGATGCTGAAAAGAAGATTTTACCTGAAAAAATAGTAAGTATTCCTGTTCAAAATACAGCTCCAAGAAAACAGAAGGAAACATTAGAGGAAACCCAAGCAAGAAGAGAAGCTCAGAAAGCAGCGCTAGCTGCAAAAAGATCGGAGGAACGAGCAAAGGCAACAGCTGAAAGGCGAACCGCTGAAAGAGCAGTAGCATTAAACAAAGCACAAGAAGGTAAAACTCAGGCTGAACTTGAAAAAGAAAAAGCTAAGGCGAAACGTGAAGCAACTTTTGCAGCAAGAAAAACTGCGTTAAGTCAAGAAGAAGAGGCAAAGAAAGCCTTAGCAGCAGCAAAAAAACTAATGGCGGCAGCTTCAAAAGCAGAAGCGGATGCAAAAATCATTGAAGCTGAAGCGATAAAAGCAAAAGCCGAAATGGAGGCAAAAAAGCTAGAGGAACAAAAAGCTAGAGAACGAGTTAAAACTACTCAAAAAAAGATTAGATTAGCGATAGAAGAAGCCAAACTTCTTACCTTAGCAGAAAAGAAGGCTACCGAAAAGCTGAAGTTAAAGAAAGCTGAAGTTAAAGAAGCAAAAGCCTTAGTAAAAGAAGCAGTATTTGCAGAAACGGAAGCTAAAGAAGAAGCACAAAAAAAAAAAATATAATAAATAAGCCTACTTCCGCAAAAAATAATAAGCCTATTCCAAAAGTATCAAAAGCAGATGCTGTTCAAAATGAAACAATAGCTGATGATGATGATATTGATATGCAAGAGTTGAAAGCTTTAGAGGCTGAAGTAGCAAAAGCCAAATTAGCTAGAAGGATACAAGCAAATGCAGTTGCACAAGCCATAGAGAAAGAGAGAGAGGAAGAAGAAGCTGCCAAACAAAAAGCTATGGAAGAGCAACAAAAAAAAGAGGAGACTCAGGATGAATCCTTATTAGAAGCACAGCGACTAGCTGAAAGAGCGACTGTTCAGAAAGAAATAGAGGAAGAAAGAGCAAGACGCCTTAAAATACTTGAAGAAGAAAAAGGGAATAAGAAAAAAACAAGTAGAAAGAAAAAAGATAAAATAGCTCCAACAATACTTGCCCCATCTGTAGATAGTCCTCGTGATTTTGCTGCAGAAGATGATGAGGCCTTAGCTAAAATTATAGCTGAATATGAAAAAGAAAAAGAAAAAGAAATTGAGAGGGCGAAATTTGAAGAACTAACTATTAGTGATGAAGATCTGGCTCTTCAAGAACAAAAGAAGATAAAAGAAGATATGGCTAAGCAAGCTGCAATAGTCAAGATGCAAGAGGCGGAAAAATCAAAAGAGGCAGTTAAATTGAAACGTCAAGAAGAAGCTAGAGCTAGAAGAAAAGCTAGAGAAAAAGCACTTGAATTTGAGAAAAAGGAAGAAGAAAAACATAAAGTTGCGATGGAAAAGAAACAAGAAGAAGAAGCTATAAAGCTTAAACTTATAAGACAACAGAAAAAAGACCAAGCTAAACTTGATAAACAAAACGCTGTCCTTGAAGCAAGAGCTAAGCAGATTGAGGAGTCAAGAAATCGAGCAGAAGCAAATAATCTAATTGATGAAAATGATGTATTGAACAGCTTCTTTAGCGACCAAGAAGAGGATGTTCCAGAGGTCGATAGTCGCCCTCAATATAGAGTAACTAGCCTTTCAGATGATGAAGTTGGTGACCTGAAAGAAATAGCAACAGATAAAAATAAGAAGAAGAAATAGTTTTTATCAAATTTTTATACTCATATAAAACAACCCAACCTTTGCTGTAAGTAGAAGTTGGGTTATTTTATTAAACAAGCATCAGAGATATAATATTGAATAATATACATCGTCAATATTTCGTTGACTAAATAATTATTAGCTAATTTATTTCTTACATGAGTAATTAACTTTATTATTAATAATATATAATGTCGTATTCTTTAATCTCAAATTTTCTGAAATATTGAATGATTATTTTACGCATAGTTATTTAGCTCAATTAATTTCAGTGCTACAAATAAATACACTTTCATTAACCTATAATACTATTTTGTCGACAATTTATTATATGCTCATATATCAATATAATGACATTCTTAGAGATTAGTTATTGCAATTCAAGAGTAATATTATAATTTTTATAAAAAAAAGCTGAAGCAAAATATAAACTGCTCCAGCTTTATTATATTTAATTTTTATTAAATTAATTAGTTGCTAGTACATCTTCAACTGCTTGCATTGCAGCAACTATTGTAGGTTCATCTGTAACAATAGAAATATGTGAAGCATCTTCAACTATTGTAACATTAGCAGAATTCTTATCTATACCTGCAGTACCACTATAAATACTTACAACGCCATCACCTTCTTTTGATGTATTAAAAGTAGCTGAATCATTACCTTCTCCATCTGTTACAACAAATAAAGACTTAAGTGTATCTACATTCTTACCTACTATGTAATGTGTATTTACCAAAGTAGACACATGAACACTAATACCATCAACCGCTACAAAAAGTCTATCATTATAGCTTTCATAGTTAGCATAGCCAGGTTTCAATGAATCATCAATTTTCTTAGCAGTATCTCTTGAAGAAAAGTAAGCATGAGCAGTGGCTGTATCAACATAAACACCATCTATCATTATAGCAGTTTCGCCTTCAGCAAACACATAAGAACTATTCAATTGTTCAAGTGGTGACAGCATATATATACTAGGTAAATTATCACCTAATCCATTAATAAAACCTGCAACAATTGGAATAGCAATATTTCCTAAAGACCCGTTCAACAATGGACTCAAATCCTTTCTTTCTCCATTTTCATTAGGAACAGCATTCATAAGATCGGGGACATTACTGAAAATACCTTCAATTAAGAAATAGTATGCATCACCAGAACCTAAGAAAGGGGTAGAAATAGGCACAAAAAGGTCTACTTTATCTCTATTATCCTGACTTCTAGCGAGGTATTCACTTACTACATTACCACCCATACTATGAGTAAAAAACATTACATCTTCATACCCACTATCATTAATAAAGGACTCTAAAAGAACCGAACTATCATAAACACTTTTACGCCAATCATATTGCCAAACGATTATATCATAATCTTCGCCGTACTCAGCAGACAAGCTATTATAAAGAGGCTCAAACATGGAAAGCATAGTAAAAGAACCCGATTCATCTTGCATATTCCCTACTCTTAAATTTCTTATGTCATTCCCGTTTTCATCCAAATTCAGATCTTCTACAAGCGTGGATAATCCATTACAAAAATCTAAAATCTGACTACCATTGATATAATCCAAGCACCAAATAGCCTCACCTGTATCCGCATCATACAGCGTGCCACCAAGTATTCCGTGGATTAGAATCATAGCTTTTGTTTTAGCTTCTGGTTCTTTATCACAGCTAGCTGTGAAAGCAATTAGCGACAAGGATAAAGCTATCACAAGCACTAAAGAAATAATTCTTCTTGTTTTTTTATTCATAATATAACCCCATTATATTTATTTAAGACAAAGTTGTTAAATCAATTTTGACAAACACCAATGCCTCATTATAGTTTATTTTACCCGCCTCCGTAATTACATAAGCATAATTATCATCGCTACTAGCAAACACATTTGAATAACCTGCTGGACCATCATATAATAATTTACTGTTCCAAGTTTCACCATTATCGGATGAATAAGCAATGCTTAAATCAGCTCTAGTCAAGAAATCATTAGGATAAGTCATCAACAAAGTACCATCATTCATAACATCTATAGAGGACATACAAATTGGAGTTTTAAGCGAGGTGGTAAACTCTTTCGACCATGTCTGACCACCATCTTCACTATAGAAAAGTCTTTGATACTGCTCACTATGTACGCCCGAACAAGAGCGTTGCTCCCTAGATACCATTACTAATTTACCGTCACTAAGCTGAGCGACTTCACATTCATTGCCTGAAGCTGCATATTCACTCCTGTTCCAACTTATACCATGGTCATCACTATAACACACATAGCTATAACCTTCACCATTAATGGGCATAACTAATCTGCCATCATAAATGCCGCCCTCTATCTGTATTCCCTTACCGGGACCACAAATATACGAACGAGAAAAACTCTGCCTCATTATCATCTCTTCTGTTTCCTCGTCATAAGCTACCATAGAATATAAATCGTGAGCACAAAGCTTAAATTCTTCTATCATAGAATCATAAGTTATATTAGCCTCCAAAACACTATTTGTAACTATCCCTTCACCATTTCTAAATGAATGAATAATATGCATAATAGTAAGCAAATGCGTATCATAATCATATACAACGGTTGGATTGCCCACTTTGATTGAATCATAATCAGAAGCATCATAATTAAGCAGTACAACTAAAGGCGACCAAGTATTTCCTCCGTCGACAGATAGTTTCATTACAATATCAATATTTCCAACATCATGCGAACTATTTACTCTACCCTCAGCGAAAACTATCAATAGATCCTCACTTAACTCTTGTCCCGTTTGAATTTGAACTTCAGCTTTATCGATAGCAATTAATGAAGGTATTCTAAAAGTGTGATAATCGCTCTCTCCATTTACAAATACATTAACAGGCGATCCCTCAATATTATAAAACTCTGCCCAGCTCGTGGCAATGCTCCAAATATATCCTGTGCCCATAACTAGAATAAGAACTACTGTAAAAATATGCATAAAGGGCATTGAATGAATGCCCTTCACACAGAGAATTGCGTTAATAATAAGACCGACAAATATAATTACGAAGCCGATAATAAGCAAAACGGTCGAAAGCGTTGAAAGAGAAAGAGGTTGGAAAAAATCAACAACTATTGACTTCATAAGAACTAGCACAAAAATGAGAATTGCAAGAACAACTAACATTACATCGAATGTTCTATTTGCCTTCATTTCATTTGAGCATCCCTTAATTGCAATAGCTAAAATAATTAATAAAATGAAAACTAGAGTAGTGAAAACAAAAGCTATAAAACCTTTATTTATGAATAAAGCAGTATTAAAATTTATGAAAGATAAAAGACCAATTGCCAGAATAATAATACCAATTAGGAGTATATAAAAATTAACTAAATTATACTTTTTCACTCCATCCATTATTACACCTCAATAGAAATTATACCATATGATATATGATATCTGTCAAGCATAAAAAACTTATTAAATGCCTAAAATTGTATTATATCTAAGGATTATTATATAATCTTATTTAATTACTTTATAATGTCATAATAATCAATAAACTATAATGAAAAACTTGTCTTGTTCCTAAATTAGAAGATTACAAATATAAATAATTAGACATATTCTTTTAGTATATATAAATATAAAAAAAGCTTATACAATATTATACTTTATCATTTATAAATAAATCCTTT
>CAZKXV010000008.1:5774-19679 GCA_964556835.1 uncultured Clostridia bacterium | reverse complement strand
AAATATAAAATTTCAAAAAAGCTAGCTTCAAAAACTAGCTTCTTCTACAGTCTGACTATAAGATTTTATATCTTATAGTTTAGTCTATAAACATATAAGGAGATTATATAGCTTGAAAATTAAGAGAAAAAAGACAAAAGGTAAGCCATTAATAGCTATATATGGGATATATAAAAACGAAGAGAATGCAATAATAAGGTTTCTCGAATCTGTACAATTGGCAGATGAAGTAGTCTTTTGTGATACAGGTTCAAACGATAATACAAATAAGATAATAGAAAAGTTTATGAATAACAATCCTAATATTAATCTTAGAATTGTTCCTATATATGTATTTCCCTGGCGTTTTGATGATGCTAGGAATACTTCATTATCTTTAGTAAGCCCAGAGATTGATATATGCATTTCATTAGATATAGATGAATATCTTATGGATGATTGGAAGACTCATTTAATTAATGAATGGGAGGAAGATATAACTAGATATTATCACAAATTCAAGACTTATTGGGCGGATGGTAATAAGATTGAGCATTGGCATGAAAGGATACATAGTAGAAAGGGTTATAGTTGGGTACTTCCTGTACACGAGATATTAGAGTATAATGGAGAAGAGAAAATTAAGAGATTAGAGAATTTCTGGATATATCAAAAACCCGAAGAAAAAGAAACAAGGCAAAGTTATCTGCCTTTATTAGAACAAGCAGTTATAGAAAGGAAAAGGGTATGGAAATCATGGAGCTTTAACTCCGATGGTACGCCTGGAGTTACATTCTGGTATGAAAAAATTCACAAAAGACAAGATTTTAGATGGATACATCCAGTCCATGAAGTACTACAGTACTATGGCAAAGAGCCTAATGTATACGCAAAAGAAGAAAAAATCCAATTAAACCATTATCCTGACCCATCGAAATCCAGAGGGCAGTATCTTCCACTACTAGAAAAGTCAGTTAACGAAGACCCTGATGATGATAGAAATATGCATTATCTAGGTAGAGAATACTTGTACTATGGTATGTGGGATAAAAGTATAAAAACACTCAGAAAGCATTTGGAAATGCCCAAGGCGAGATGGCAAGATGAACGTTCTGCCTCAATGAGATTTATAGCTAGAGCGTACAGGGCTAAGAACGACTTAAGAGAATGCGAAAACTGGTTATTAAGGGCTATAGCTGAAGCGCCATATCTAAGAGAAGCATATATAGAAATGGCGAAAATAGGATATATAAATAAAGATTGGTCTAAAGTCTACTGTATGGTCGAAGAAGCCTTGAAAATAAAGGAAAGACCTTCCACATATATAAATGAAGCTTTTGCTTGGGATTATACTATTTATGATTTAGGGGCAATAAGTTGCTATTGGCTTGGATTTTATGATAAATCATTAGAATTTGCGAAGATAGCAGTAGAGATGTCTCCAACCGATGAAAGATTGATTGCTAATATGAAACTAATAGAAAATAAGATTAATCAAACTTAATTATGGTGATATAGTAACAGTTTTTATATCTATTTCACTCTTTTATAGTTTCCTGTTAGCCTTCCTGTGAAACCTATTTCGAAAGGCATATCACCTTTTTTTATTCTGCCCATTATAGTTGTTTCAATAAGCTCAATAATAATACCTTTTTCTTCAAATCCCACATATGCATATTTAATTTTCGCACCTGCACTATCAAAGCTCGCATTTTGAAAAACTTTCATCCCTTCCTTCTTACATTCGTCAATAGCTTTGTCAAGGTTCTTAACATTATACATATAATGATGTATACCTTCGCCATTTCTTCTTAGAAATTCGGTATATATGTTATTATCGCCTTTAGTTTCGATTAATTCTATTTTAGTAGTACCTTTTCCTCCGAAATATAGTGTTACTTCTGAGTTTCTTTTCTCATTAAGATAGTATAGCTCTAAATTATCGTTTACTAGGTAATACCATTTTTTTATACCGAAAATGCGAGAATATCTATCTTTCGCTTCGTTTATATAACTCACTACTATGCCTATATGATTTATTTTTCCTAATTTCATTGTGTACTCCAAATGTTTTATGCTTATAATATAACATAATAATAGATATATATCAAACATCTTAATTTGTAAAATTTATGTACATTAAGAAATAATTATGAATACTGAATTTGCCATTTTTCGATAAAATTGAAGCTATAAATATGTTGCTTATTAGGAATAATATATACAGGAGGTGTATAATGGCTAAAGAAGGAATGAGAAGATTCAAACCGGGTGATGGAATGGATAAAAAGAAAAAGTATAATAAAAACAAAGTTCAGCCTGTTTCTGAATTACAAGGACATGCAAAAGAAAATAATAGAAAAATTGATGAGAAATGATATGTTATTATAACAATTAGATATAATTTAATAATTGATTAAATTAAGGCATAATAGAACTTGCTTTTTTTGTATATATAAGTTATTGTAAATTTATTGGTAGTATTACCAAAATAAGTATAATCGAGGTTAAAATGGATTTTCTAAGTAGCGAGAGCATATGGGTATATTTATTTATTTTCTTTGGTAAGATTATTGAAGTTACTATATCTACTCTTCGATTAGTATTGATTAATAGAGGCGAAAGGACAAAAGGTTCAATTATTGCATTCGTAGAAATACTGCTATGGATATTTATAACGGGTTCTGTGCTTGTAGGATTTCAAGAAGCGCCAATGAAAGTAGTAATTTTCGCTATAGCTTTTGCCATAGGTAATTATCTTGGTTCTTGGCTAGAGGGAAAGATAGCTTTGGGACTTTGTACCATTCAAGTAATTACTGATGAATTACCAGAATTGCTATTATCTATATTGCGAAATGAAGGTTTGGCAGTAACTGTATTAGACGGTGAAGGTAGAGATGGGCATAGAAAGATTCTTTCTATACACTTGAAACGCAGGAGAATTGCATCTACAATAAAACTTATTAATAAGAATGTAGCGAATTGTTTTATTACCGTTAGCGATGCAAGAATTATAACTGTTGGACACAAAAAGAAATAGTTAATTATACATTGGTATTCTTTAGTCTATCTACAGCTGGAGCGGTGATAATATTACCATCGATATCATAACGAGAACCATGACATGGGCAATCCCATGTTTTTGTTTCATAATTGAATTTAAGTTGACAGCCTAAATGCGAACAAAATGCTTGGCAAATATGCAAATTACCATCACAATCTTTGTATACTGCTTTTTTTAGACCTTTATATAATACTATAGCACCCTCATCATTATTCAAACTTTTGGCACACTTCATAGGTATTGTCAAAGGCATAATTATTAAGTTCTTGGTTACTGCTAATAGGTTCTTGACACAAGTAATACTAGGCATTCTTGTTCTTTGTGGGCTAAATAAATGTTGATATTTATTTTTGTTACCTATTATCATATCTTTTATAAGAATTGAAGATATCATAGAATTCGCCATGCCCCATTTGTTGAAACCTGTAATCACAAATACGTCCTTAGATTTTGAGTTATAATAACCTATATAAGGCAGATTATCGAAAGTTATGCAGTCGTTTGCTGACCATCGAAATTTGCATTTTCCACCTTGTGATAGGTGAAGACCATTTTGATATAGTCTATCAAATTTATTTTCTTTATCAATCCTGCCTGACCTATGATCCAGCCCGCCTACTATAACATAATCTTTCTGATTACGAAAGGTTAAACCATTTTCCTCATCACTTTGATACATTCCGTTCAAATTATTGCCTTTATCGATAGCTACTGTATAAGAATGCGATTTATACATTTTCATAAAGTACCAACCGCTAGAATCTATTATAGGAAAGTTTGTAGCAATAATTATTTTGTTAGCCTTAATCAAAGCTTTTTCTGTATACAATAATTTCTTTTTTATATCTACTTTCTTCACTCTTGTGTGTTCAATCACTTCGAAATTTATTGGAAGTCCATTAAGAAACTTAATAGGTTCAAAAATCGCCTGATTAGCTAGTTTTATAGCACCATCTATCTTATAATCTAATATTTTTGCAGTATCAACAAGTTCAACCTCGGCACCCATATAGGATAATATTTCATATTCTTTTATCAAATCGCTTAAATTATTAGGGGAAAAAAGATAGCTGTCTAATCTTTCAAAATCACAATCAATATTATATTCTTTAATAAGAGCTTCATATTCAGAAATTGCATCTATTTGTGAATCAAAGAAATTTTTCGCTCTTGCAAAGGAAGTTTTTGAAAGTTTTGTATAAATATATCCTTGAAGAGCTTCAATATGTGCAGTAGTTCCCCTAGTTACTCCACTAAATAACGTATTTGCTTCAATCAATGTTACATCTTGTCCGCTTTTTGCAATTCTAAATGCAGTTAAAAATCCAGCTATTCCGCCACCTACTATAACTATATTTTTGTTCACATCGCCTTGAAGGGTGATGTCGTGCTTAAGTTTTGTTCCTTCTATCCATATTGAGTCCATAAGTATATTATAAGTTCATTATAATTATCTATCCAACAATTCGGATAAATCATTACTTTCTTGTATATAAAGTTTACATAATCTATACATTACTTTACTAAATTTTGATAGTTAGGAATTTTTTTATCAATTATAATAAAACTATAATATAGAAGGAGACATAAAAAATGAAAAAAATAATAATAATGATTCTAATAGTAGGGATGATGGGCGTAGTCTTAGCATCTTGTACAACAAAAACTACTGATGGTATTGCAGTAATTTCAAGAGAAGACGGTTCAGGCACAAGAGGTGCTTTCGAGGAATTAATTGGTTTTGATGCAGAAGATGGTGATGATTTACCAGCTGGAACAACTACAATTAATAGTACTGGAGCAGTTAAAACACAAGTTGCAGGCAATAAAAATGCATTAGGATATATCTCATTGGGTTCACTAAGCAGCGATGTAAAGGCACTTACAATAGGTGGTTTGGAAGCTACTAGTGCAAATGTAACAAGTGGCGACTATACACTAGCTAGACCATTTATGGTAGCTTCAGCTAAGACAGTTGCTGAATTAAGTGCTTTTGAAACTGATTTCTACAATTTCTTAAATAGTACAAATGCTCAAACAATTATAGCGGAAGACTATATCTCAGTTAGAACTGGAACAGCGTATTCTGCAGCATACACTACAACAGGTAGAGGCGCTGATGCAGTAATTGCTATAAGTGGTTCAACTTCAGTTCAACCATTAATGGATGAATTAGTAGGCGCTTATCTTACTCTAAATACTGGGTTATCACAATCAGATATAACTGTATCGGGTGGTGGTTCAAGTACAGGAATGACTAATGCTATTGAAGAGACAAGCACATTCGGTATGGCTTCAAGAGAATTGAAAACAACTGAAATTGCCGCTCTTGAGATAAAACTAGAGCTTGCAAAAGATGGTATAGCAGTTATTGTACACCCTGACAACAAACTTAATGATGTTTCGACTGCTGAACTTAAGAAAATATATACAGGAGAGGTAACTGTGTATAGTGCTCTAGCAGACATTGCATAACGAAGCAGAAGAGAATAACAAGTATAAGGTATTAAGTGTAAGCTTAATACCTTGTATGCGTTAAAAGAGAGATATGAATAAAGAAATTATAAAAGATAGAGCAATGAGTATTGTGTTCTTAATATGCGCCATTTTTTCGGTATTAGCACTTGTTGTAATTTGTGTATATATATTCGCTAGCGGAATCCCTGCTATAGCCGAAATAGGGTTATTCAAATTTATTTTTGGCATTAGATGGAGTCCTTCTGCCGGAGATTATGGCATTCTCCCTATGATATTAGGCTCAATTTATGTAACTATGGGTGCACTTATTATAGGTGTTAGCATTGGGCTACTTACAGCAATATTTATCTCTAAATTCTGCGGTGATAAGCTTAAGAAAATCTTAACGACAGTAGTCAATCTATTAGCAGGTATCCCTTCAATTATCTATGGTTTTTTTGGGTTAATAATTATCGAGCCAATGCTTAGAGGCTTTTCTATATATAATAGTGGCGTAGGAATACTGGCGGCTTCAATAGTTCTAGGAATGATGATACTACCTACTATAATATCAATAAGCGTTTCTAGTATAAATGCAGTTGAAAAGAATTATTATGAGAGTGCAAGAGCCTTAGGTTCAACGCATGAGCAAGCTATATTTAAGGTAGTTGTAGGTGGTGCAAAGTCGGGTATATTTGCAGGAGTAATACTCGGTCTAGGTAGAGCAATAGGCGAAACGATGGCTGTAATCATGATAGCGGGCAATAATCCTGTAATGGTTCAAGGGTTGGTTGAGAGTATACGAACAATGACTGGTAATATTGTACTAGAAATGTCATATTCAACTGGTTTACATAGAGGTGCTTTGATAGGAACAGGAACGGTATTATTTATATTTATTCTTATAATCAATTCACTTATAATGAAACTTAAATCTAAAAATATTGTAAAAGAAAAAAATAGTAGAATCAAAGACTTTTTTCATAAAACTAAGATTTCTACCAAGAATAAAAAGGGAAAAAACAGTTATATAAAATGTGTAATTATGAAGTACATTAGCTATTTTTGCACATTAGTAACTGTAGTTGCGCTATTATCGATAATAGCATTTATTCTAGTTAAAGGATTACCTTATGTAAGCAAAGATTTCATATTCGGCGAGTTCAGATATGGAGGAAGCATAACTCTTCTACCATCACTTGTGACTACAGGTTATCTTATTCTTATAAGTCTTTTGATTGCTGTTCCATTAGGGGTATTTAGTGCAATATATTTAACTGAGTATGTAAAGAAACAGAATGTTTTTGTTAGGATAATTAATGCATCTATAGAAACATTAGCAGGAATCCCAAGCATTATCTATGGTCTATTTGGCATGCTGTTATTTGTAATTGCGCTAGGCTGGGGTTTCAGTATAATTGCAGGGGCAGTAACCTTAGTTATAATGGTTCTACCTATTATAATAAAATCTTGTGAAGAATCTCTGAAAACTGTACCTTTAGGGTATAGGGAAGGTAGTTTCGCATTAGGAGCAGGAAAGGTTCGAACTATATTTAAGATTGTTCTGCCTAGTTCAATATCTGGAATAATAGTAGCCATAGTGTTATCAATAGGAAGAATAGTAGGCGAATCTGCAGTATTAATATTCACCGCAGGCTCAATGCCCAATATGCCCGAAGGTATTACTAGTGGTGGCAGTAGCCTCGCAGTTACAATGTATACCCTAGCTGTTGAGGGATTGCATATGAATGAGGCGTATGGTACGGCTGTAGTTTTGCTAGTCTTAGTGTTAGCTATTAATACTCTTGCTACTATCATAGACACGAAATTGAAGAAGGAGGAAGCTTAGCAATATGAGCATTTTCAGAAAAATAACAGATAATATAACTACTACAAGCGAGCTAGAAAAATCATTTGAATCTAACAATACTGATATAGAAATAAATAAACTTAATTTGTATTATAAAGAGTTTCAAGCACTTAAGAATATTAATTTAACTATACCACCAAGAGAAGTAACAGCATTTATAGGCGCTTCGGGTTGTGGTAAATCTACCTTGCTAAGATGCCTTAATCGTATGAATGATTTGATTGATGGTTGTAGAATCGAGGGCAATGTCTATATTAATGGTATAGATATCTATAAGGATGTAAATGTATCAAATTTAAGAAAGAATATAGGTTTAGTATTTCAGAAACCAAACCCTTTCCCAATGTCTATTTATGATAATATTGCTTATGCTCCTAAGACATTTGGAATAAGAAAAAAAACAGAGTTGGATAAGATTGTATATGATAGTTTAATCAACGCTGCTATGTGGGATGAAGTGAAAGACCGATTGAATAAGCCTGCACTAGGATTGTCAGGGGGTCAACAACAGCGGTTATGTATAGCAAGGGCGTTGTCGATATCACCCAAAGTAATACTAATGGATGAGCCTACTAGTGCGCTTGACCCAATTTCGACTGGTAAAATAGAGGAATTAATATCAGAACTAAGGGATAAATATACTATAATAATAGTTACTCATAATATGCAACAAGCAACAAGGATATCCGATAATACTGCATTTTTTATGATGGGCGAGGTATTAGAGTATGGTGATACGGAACATATTTTCACCAAACCTAAGCATCCTAAAACGGAAGAATACATTACGGGCAAGTTTGGTTAATGGATTTACAAATTATTATTACTGTGATATATTAAAGGAGGATATTATGTCAATAAGAGCGAAATACGAGCAAGAGCTCGAGAAATTAAAAGTAAAATTAGTCTTGATGGCTAAAAATGTAAATAATCAGATAGAAAAAGCGGTGGAGTCTTTGATTAACAAAGATATAGTGCTTGCAAATAAGATTATTGCATTTGATAGTGAGATTGATGCTAGTGAAAAAGAGATTGAGTCAATATGCCTAAGATTATTGCTTACTCAACAACCAGTAGCAACGGATTTTCGTGAGATATCATCAATACTTAAGATTATTACCGATTTAGAACGTATTGGTGACCATGCAGAAGACATTGCTAATCTTGTTGTTGAACTCACGAATACAGATTATGAAAAGAAATTAGTTCATATTCCTGCCATGACAAAAATTGCTTTAGCTATGGTTCAAAGGAGCATAACATCATATATTAATGCTGACTTAGAGCTTGCTCAAGATGTTATTGCGATGGATGATAAAATGGATGAATTATATTTGATTGTTAAGTTGGAATTGGTAAGAGAAATTAAAGAAGAAATATGTGACGCCGATGTCGCATTATCGCTTCTAATTATAGCAAAGTATCTTGAAAGAATAGGAGACCACTCAGTAAATATTTGCGAATGGGTAGAATACTACAGAACGGGCGAACATAAGTAGAGAGGTATTATGAAAAAACCACTAATATATGCCGTTGAAGATGATGAAGGCATAAAGGAATTATATAAATATGCACTAAATAATGAGAGTTTTGAATGTCAAATTTTCGAAAATTCTGAGGATATGTTATCAACTCTTAATGAGAGAATATGCGATTTGATAATTCTTGATATCATGCTACCAACTATTGATGGTTTTCAGACATTATCATTATTACAAAAAAGTACTTATTCAAGTGTGCCTGTGATAATTGTGAGTGCTAAGGATACGGAAATGAGTAAGGTTAAGGGCTTGGATATGGGTGCAAATGATTATCTGGCAAAACCTTTCGGCATATTGGAATTGATTGCTAGAATAAAGGCAAATTTGAAGAAAACTCATAGTGAAACTAATACAATTAGTTATGGCGATATTAACCTTAAATTAGACAATTATCAAGCATACATAGGTGAGAGAAAGATAATCCTTACTAGTAAAGAATACGGCTTGCTATATACTTTAATGTTAAATTACGGTAAGGCACTTAGCCGTGATGAAATATTGAACAAAGTATGGGGATATGATTATTTCGGCGAAACTAGAACTGTAGATATGCATATCAAGACTCTACGTAATAAGATTGCAAGAATTACTTCAAAGGAATATATACATACTATTAGGTCTATAGGCTATATTTTTGAGGTTAGGGATTCTTAATGAGAAAATCATTTCTAAGCAAAAGCATTATTATATTAACTACAACATTATTATTTTTTATAATAATATCTCTTGTTAGTCTTAATTATATAAACCGCAAGGCAGCAACTGATACTATAGAAAATTATATGGCTATATATCTAGAAGAATTGGATAATGGTCAGACATATCAAGAATTAATAGATTTGCCTGCTGAACTAAATGAAAAAATTCGGATTACAATTATAGACACTTCGGGTATTGTTATAGCTGATTCTTATGCGGATATAAGTAATATGGACAATCATATTATGCGAGATGAAATTGTAAGTGCAAGAGCGGGAGATAATGAGAAATTTGTTAGAAAATCGGATACAATAGATGCTCGAATGATGTATCTAGCAGTTTTGCTTGAAAATGGTGATTATTTAAGGATAGCGATACCTTTAACAATTATTAACCAATATGTTTATGGTTATTTTATTATGGTGATTATGCTTCTCTTACTTATAGGTTCAATTATCCTATTCTTAATAATTAAGCTAAATAAGGACTTAATCAGTCCATTATATTCTATAGAAACTAAATTACAAGACATTAATTCAGGCAATTATGATAATTTGTTGCCATTTACGAAAAATGACGAAGTTAATAGAATTCTAAATAATGTCGATGATTTATCGAGTAATATAAAATCTACTATAAGACAATATGAATTAGAAAAAGATAAACTTGAAAATGTACTAAAGAACATTAATCAAGGTATTGTTGCAGTGGATAGTGATAATTTAATACTCCTAACAAATAGAGCTGCCGACGCTTTCTTGGGCATTAATTATTCGCTAATAGGTAGAAGCATAGATTATATTTTTAATAGGGAGGAATTGGTCTCTTCTATTAAGAAAATTAATAACAAAGGCGGGTTTAAGACATTATATATTAATTTAGATGATACAATATATTATTGTAGTATATCTAAGATAATTCATAGCTCAAATACGAAAGAAGAGATTAGCGTAATGGTCCTAATATCAGATGTAACTGCACTGAAACAAAATGAGAAAATAAGAGAGGAGTTCTTCACCAATTCTTCACACGAACTCAAAACGCCATTAACTGCAATAAAAGGTTTCACTGAGTTAATATCTCAAAAGGATGTGACTAAATCAGATATGGTCAAATACTCAAAGCTAATTAACAAAAATGTTGATAGAATGATTGATTTGATTAAAGATATGATAAATTTGTCTATGATAGACAATAACGTTATCAACGAGGAAAAATCTATAGTTGATTTGCGAAAACTAACTGATGATGTTGTAAGTGATTTGAACAATAAAGCACAAAGTAACGAAATAAGAATAGATATTATAGGTACGGGTTCTATTATGTGCTATCATAATAAAGCTAGAGAGTTAATATCTAACCTTATTGATAATGCGATTAAATATAATGTAACTAATGGCTCTGTATCGGTCAATATTTTCACAAAAGATAATTCAATAGTTTATAGCGTAATTGATACGGGTATAGGCATAGCCGAAAAATATCATCCTAGATTATTCGAAAGATTCTATAGGGTGGATAAAGGAAGAAGCGGAAGAATTAGCGGTACAGGCTTAGGTTTATCAATAGTTAAGCATATATGTATAATTCATAATTGGGATATAAAACTATCAAGCAATCTGGGGCAAGGGACTACTATAAAGATTATTATGAAATTCTAATAAAGTAATAAATTTGTCCCTGATGTATACAACAGTACAATAATATATGCTTTTGGGGGCAAAAATATAATATGATGTATATATTAAGAGAAATAATGCTTGACAATATTTTAATGTATAAGTATAATATTATCAATGAACAAGAAAAGTTATAACAAAGAAGAAATATATAGTAAGCTCTACGATGATATCATTGAATTGCGATATAAGCCTAATGATATTCTGAAAGAAGAGGAGATTGGTGAAATGTTCAACGTTTCAAGAACTCCTGTTCGTGAGGTGCTAAAAAGATTAGAAATAGAGGGTTATATCAAAGTCATTTCTAAGCATGGTAACAAGGTTACAATGATAGATAGCGAGGCAGTCAAACAAATTGAGGCAATGCGTGGTATTCTAGAAATTGCTATAATGAAAGAATTGCTTTTCAAGATTACTTTGGAGCAATTAGATGAACTCAAAGAAAATATAGATATGCAACAGGAAATCATAAAAACTGGCAAAGTGGATGCTTTCTGGGAAATTGATAATGAGTTTCATCGTAAAATGTTTCTTTTTGCAGGCAGGGAATACTGGTGGAACAATATAAAAAGAAGCGAACCACATTATATGCGTTTTCGAATGCTTGAGATGTCTAGTATTGCAGATATAGATTTGCTTTTTGTTCAACATAAAACGCTGTTTTTAATACTCAAAGATAGAAGGCTGGAACTTATAGAAGATGCTGTCAAGGCACATTTATCTTGTACAACTTATCGGTTGCCTTTATTAATTGAAAAGTATCCAGATTATTTTGTATAGATATAATAGTTATTATGGTTGAATAATAAAAAAATTAAGGAGTAAAAAATGGATAAGGTAAGATATGGAATAGTAGGAATAGGAAAACAAGGTTCTTTTTACGCTAAAATCTTGACCAAGATGAAATGGCTTATTAAAGGGGCAGAGCTTACAGCGATTTGTGATATTAGTGAAGAAAGGCGTGATTGGGCAAAAGCTAATCTTCCTAACGTGGAAATATTTACGGATTATAATGAAATGTTCGCTAGTGGATTAATTGATGTAGTTATGGTTAATACACCGCATTATTTCCATCCTGAAATTGCAATTGCAGGTTTCGAAGCGGGATTAAATGTTCTTTGCGATAAACCGGCGGGCGTATATACTAAACAAGTAAGAGATATGCAAGCTTCTGCGAAAGCGCACCCCGACCAGCTATTTGGTATGATGTTCAATCAGCGTACCAATCCATTATATATAAAGGCTAAAGAGATTATAGAAAGTGGACAGTTAGGCGAGCTTACTAGAATAGTATGGATAATAACTAATTGGTATCGCCCACGCGCCTACTATGCACAAGGTGGCTGGCGTGGTACATGGAGTGGAGAAGGTGGAGGAGTGTTGATAAACCAATGCCCACATCAGCTGGATTTGTTTACTTGGTTAGCAGGGCTTCCCGTATCGGTAACTGCTACAACTTCTACTATTGGACGTGATATTAACGTGGAAAATGATGTAACAGCATATTGCAAGTTTGAGGGTGGAGCGACAGGCGTCTTTATAACTTCAACTCATGATGCTCCTGGTACTAATCGTTTAGAAATCACGGGTACTGGCGGCAAAATTATTATCGAGAGGGGAAAGCTTATATTTACAAAAAATGAAGTTTTTGAGCCTGACTTTAGTGTGACAAATGAGAGATTTATGGGTAAACCAAAGACAAAGAAATACAAGTATGGATTAATCTCAGGTATATTGAAGCATTTGTTCTCAAGACCTCCTCAACATCTTGGAATTATCAAGAATTATACTAACTTTTTATTAGGTAAGACAGATAAATTTATGGCACCGGGAGAAGAAGGGATTATAGGATTAACTTTCTCTAATGCTATTCACTTATCTGGTTGGTTAAAAAAGGAAGTTATTATTCCATTAGATGAAGATTTATTTATTTCCGAATTAGAAAAACGCAAAGAAGAAGAAATACTTTTTAATAAGAAAAGCTAAATAATTAATTCTAATATTACTATTACAAAATATAAGAACAGTTTATTTTGATCGAGCAGAAAGTTTCGTCTTTTTGCTCGGTCTTTGTTTTTGATTTAATAGTGAACATCCTGTCTTTAGTTAATATCTTTATACATTCTAAAACTTTAAGATACTAATTTATACAACCTTTTGAAATTAGTAATTGACATTATGTCGAATTGTGATATAATTTATTAAAAGGAGAATTGTTTTATATGGCAAAATATGAAGGCTTTGATAGTTTGTTAAATATTCTGGGTGATGGTTTTGAAGAAGAGGAAATTATCAATCCAACTTCTAAAGATAAGGAAAAGAGTATAGAAGATATTCAGGAAACAAGTATACTTGAAAATGTGCCTTTGATTTTTGCTGAAGATAGCAAAGAAGCTACAAGCCAGAAGAGTAATGCTGATTATGATTTAAGCGAGTTTAATAATGGAAGTAGCGATTTCGAAGTATCAAATAACACAAAGGATACAAGAAAAGAAGTAAAATCCGAATATGATGATATGTTTGGTGGATTTGAATCAGTAACAGAAGATAGCAAAGAAGCCACAAGCCAGAAGAGTAATGCTGATTATGATTTAAGCGAGTTTAATAATGGAAGTA
>CAZKXV010000008.1:0-5674 GCA_964556835.1 uncultured Clostridia bacterium | reverse complement strand
CGAAGTATCAAATAACACAAAGGATACAAGAAAAGAAGTAAAATCCGAATATGATAATATGTTTAGTGACTTTGAAGAAGTGTAAATAATGGAAGATTGCTAAAAAAATCTTTACCTTTTTATAATACAATGATATAATAAAATATCAAATGGAGGAAGCTAGATGATTGAACTAAAAGATATAATAAAAACATATGGAAAAGGCGATGCCGCAGTACATGCTCTAAAGGGTATCAATTTGAAAATTGAGGATGGTAAGTTCTCTGCCGTTATTGGCAAGAGCGGATCAGGAAAATCAACTTTAATGAATATTATAGGTGGTTTGGATTCTCCTTCCGAAGGCAAAGTCTATTCTAGCGGATTAGATCTTACCTCATTATCTAATAATGAGCTTGCGGAGTATAGAAATAGGACTACAGGTTTTATTTTTCAGTCTTTCTATTTAGAACCAACATTTACAGTATTAGAAAATGTTGCAATGCCTTTGACAATAAGGGGTGAATCGAAGAGGGCGAGAGAAGAAGCTGCTAGAAATATAATTAATAAACTGGGTCTTTCTGACAAGATTAATAAGAAAGCGGCTGAGCTTTCTGGTGGTCAGAAACAGAGAGTGTCTATAGCAAGAGCATTAGTACATAATCCTTCCATTGTACTTGCAGATGAACCAACCGGTAATTTGGATAGTGCGAATGGTGCTGAGGTAATTAAGATACTCAAAGATATTTGTGCTGAAGGTAAGAGCGTAGTTCTGGTTACTCATAATATAGAAGATGCAAAGCAAGCTGATGTTGTTTATGTAATAAAAGATGGATTGCTAGAGAAGGAGCTTAGAAAGAAATGAAATTTTTAGATATCCTAAAACTATCTTTTCATAGCATTTTTCATAATAAGATTAGAACTTTTATCACAGTTATAATAGTTTTTGTTGTAAGTTTATTGATTATGGTAATTAGCATTGTGGGATTGAGTTTCTATACAAGTATTAATTCTGCTTATATAGATATGTATGATTTGACAGGCGCAACTTTTGAACTTAGAGAATATAGCTATAGTACGGATACGAATAATACTTGGCGAGGAATTACAGAATCTGAGTACGATATTGTTATGGACGAATTTGCTAATTCACCAGAATTAGTAGATAATGTAGTTATGAACGGTGGCAATCTTAATCCTTATTATCTATATGATTTAGATACAAAACCAACACAAACAGAATTAGAAGATTTATTTCTAAGTTATGATTTCTATAGCAAATATAGCGATACGCATATGCAGGCACAAGTCGTTTCTGCTTGGGGTGATCTTGATATAAAGTCGCAAGGCATTAGTTATCTCAAAGCTGGAAGACTTTGGGATAGAGATGATGAGGGTTTAAATAAAGTTTGGGTAAGCGAATCTTTTATATCAACTGCTGCTAGTTATGGTAAGTATCTTGGTGAAGGTGATTATGTTGTTCTTTCTTTCATTAGTTACATAAATACAGCAGATGAATATACTGAAGTTAGAAATGTAGAGCGTTTCAAAATCAGTGGAATACTACTCAATTCAGCATTAGAAGAATTAGATTATCAAACAGAAATATTCCTAGAAGTTAAGACAGCTTTTGGTATATTAGATGATAGTATGAATTTCAACTCATTGACAGTAGTAAGTGAACCTAAATTTTCATATAATTTTGAAAGTGAATATAATAAAATGAATACCATATCTAAGAATATAAATGCAGAAATTGAACCAAGTATTCATAGGAATAGAGAAGAAGACAGATTTAGTTGCGATTTAGTTGATAACCTTAAGATGGTTAGAATAATTGGTTCTGTTATGATAGGTGCCTCATTCTTTATTTGTTTTATAATTCTGATTATTTCTATAGGTAGTGTAGCGAACTCGATAATTATTTCTGTTGATAAGAATAGGAGATTCTTAGGTGTTATGATGGCGGTTGGATTGAAGGATCGAGGTGTGAAGAAAATTGTTCAATTTGAGGCTCTAATTATGATAATTCTAGCTACAGGTCTAGCATATGGTATATTAACCTTATTTAAAGAATATTTTATGCCTATAATAGATTTTCTAATGACCCTTCCTGGCTTTACCGATAATTCTATTGTTGTATTACCAGTTTATGTACCTATTATAACTATATTAGGATTTGTTGGTATGGCACTATTATTCGCAAGAAAGAGCCTTAACTCTATAATAGATATGGATATTATATCTGTAATCAGCGAGGTGGCATGATGAAGAAGTTTAAGGCGAAAATGAAAATCTCTGATTATATTAGACTAGGAAGATTAAGTATTCAGGCAAGAAAAAAATCTACTAAGAATACCGTTTTCGGTATGTCATTCGGATTAATTCTTCTTGTTCCAATGGTATTCTTTGCAATAGCTTTCTATACTGATTTATCTACTCAAGTGAACAGTATAGAAACTGCAGCAGAACTTCAAATTGAGCTTAAGAATATTAATGATGTTTCTGCAAGTACACCATATCAAGAATATACTTCTGGCAATGAAGGAAGTAGTGGGCTGCCTGCTTATAAATATTATGATGATATAATTAGTATGCCTGAAGTTGAGGATTATTCATTATCCGAATACTCAAGATTATCTCTTATGGGTAATTCTGAAGTAGTTCTTGAATATGGCGAAGAGGAAGTTGATTTTGATATAGGTGATTTCTATAATGATTACAATAGTAATATGAATGGAATAAGTAGTTTGAAAATTATATATACCAAAGAGTCTTCTGTTAATATGTTTACAGCGGCTGAATTATATGATTATAAAGAATTAACAGGTAACAAAAATCCTTTATTATCTATGTGTAATGATGGGTTTACAGAAACGACATCGGGAAAGAATGAAGTAATTATATCACAAGAACTGCTCAGAAAATTAGGTATCGATGAGGAAGATATAGCTGGAGAAACAATAAGTATAAGATATCCAAGTTTTCAGTTAGGTGGAACTATGGGTTATTATCAGATTGATAATGATACTTCTAAGTCTAATGAAATTATTTTTCCTGATAGTGGAGACGATTATTATGATCTATATTTATTCTATGAATTTGAAGTGGTTGGAATAATTAAGAATGATTATTATGATTTGCCAGGTAATGAAGATGAGGCGCATATATGGGTAACTGCTGAATCTGTTTATTATCCACAAGGCAGACAGGAATATTCATCTATAAACTATACTATTACAAGTAAAGAAAATACAGGTACTTACTTGACATTTAAGGATGATATAGAAGAAGTTATCGAAAAGAATCAAGATGACCAGTATATGATGTTAATTCAATCTTATGCAGACAGGTACAACGTGGAGTATCAGAATAATAAAGAAGTATACAATTTGAACAATATGTTTCTTACTGTTCAGATAGAAGATTATGATTTGTTAAGCACAGTTATTCCCAATCTAAAGATTATTCTTAAATCAGCTTATAGTGATTTGCCTGCTAATGATTTTAATAATTATATAGGAAATGATGTGTATGTATCTTTTGTAGTTATAGAACAAATAGGTATGATACTTATAATTGTCTTTACAGCAATCGGTGGGATTATATTCTTTACAAATATGCTAAATCTCCTTAATACTGTAAGATATTCAGTTGAGAGCAGGAAGAATTATATTGGTGTAATGCGTGCCATAGGGGCAAAGAGTAGAATTATACCTCGAATGTATATATTCGAAATGTTAATTATTTTCCTTAAGACTTTTATAAGAGTAGCAATCTTTAGTTCTATTATAAGCTATGGTATCAAGTTCGGTTTAGATAAAGCATTTAGTTTTATTCCTATATTGTCTAGCTTTACGGTCAAATTTATATATTACCCTATTGCACTAGGTGGGGCAATGGTAATTACTACTATGATTGGCACATTCTTTGCAAGAATATCTAGTAAAGTTACGGCTTATCAACCAATATTAAAGACATTATATGATGAGAAATAAGGAGGTAGATGTATGAAAAAGAAATTAATATTATTAATAATTGTAATAACAAGTCTCCTTATTTTCTCAGGATGTCAGGAAGATATACTTACATATGAGAACTCTGGAACCATAACACTTACTATCTTGAATGCGGATATTGATGCTACAGATGTAACAGTATTTTGTTCTGATGAAAATGCAGAAGTTGAGAAAGATGGTAAGGATATTATAATTACCCAAGATAAGATGCTAAGGATTATGGTGATATTAGAGGTTGATGATGAGGCTGGTGATTATATCACTGAGAGTGTTCTCATTAGCAGTGGGGATTTCAATAGTACCTTTACATATCAGCAGGATGTCACCTTTCAAGAAGATTATATATTGATGGAACTGAACGTTAATACAAATGCAGATTATGAAGATATTAGCATTACTAGCGATGATTTAATTTCCATAACCCCTAATGGCGATATTTATGATATCAAGTTAGAAAGAACTGCTAATCCAGAATTACTTATTTCTGCTGGTGATGGTTATAAAGATTATACGCTTACTCTAAGTGAAATAGAGATTGCAAGCGGTGTTTGCTCGAAAGCAATAATGTTACTAGAAGAAGATTATGCGCTTCTTGAATTAGCTCTTGCTGATGGGCTTAGAGCTAGTGTTTGGACAGAAGAATATGATCAAATTATGAGGTCGGAAAATGGTAATAACTCATCATATGGAATACCTAAAGATAGAGATGTTTATATTAATATTACAGATAACAATTATTATTATGCACATAATGTTATTACAACAGAGCAGATGGATGAGCAAGATACTTTCATTTATACATTAGATGATATGTTATATAATATCAATTATGAAGTGACCCCATACTTTGACTCTAATATAACTGGTACAAGATGGCTTGTAATTGCAGAAAAAGTTGGTGAAGATGAATACGAATATCTAAATGATGAGGAATATTATGGAACTATTAATGGTTACGATACTTTTGATAATACCAAAGAGTACTATTTATTCTGCATGAGCGGAGATGGAAAAGTTAGATATCGTGAAATGGACTTAAGCCTTTCTGAATTTTATGATTATGGTAATCGTAGATTAGTTATGCAATTTATTGAAGATGACCCCGTGTTAGAAATGGAAGTACAAATTATTGACCATTTGGGAGAAACTACTGATTTTAGCGGTGTAACTTTAAACTCCAATGCAAATCCAAATGAGTATTTGGGTGCAATATCAAGTGGCGATACATTACAAATAAATCCTAATCAAAGTTTCTCTTCAATACTTCTAGGAAACTTACCTTCTGGTTATCAGCAAGATCAAAATAGTAATTTTTATGAAACCTTAATCGAAGAAGGTATATTAGTAATTTATGTTTATCATTATATAGACCTTAACTTGCTTATTGATTCAGAAGAGTCTTTAGAGGGTCAAGATATTTATGGTAAAAGCTTCCATTACCATATTGACGAATTTAATTCTACTCTAATAACAAATTATTATTATGAAAATGCTAATTATTATGCAGAATATTCATTATATTATAATGATCAATCTTATATTATTGACATATGTTCATTATTATGATAAGATTACTTAAATATTTTTTAAGACCAAAAAGACTTATAATAAAAAAAGGAGCAAAATATGAAAAAACTAGAAGCTAATAAAAAATCGTGTCTAAGACCAATGCCTAAAGT
>CAZKXV010000007.1:0-20193 GCA_964556835.1 uncultured Clostridia bacterium | reverse complement strand
TGTAATGAGTATCAAAAAAAGGCGACATGTCGCCTTTTTTTGATACTCATTACAAAAGTATAAGTAGATTAATAATAAATTACTTTTACGTTACAACCTTATCTTCTATAGTTATACTATTATCTGCCGCTGTTATAGTGATTAATGTGCCTCCTGTTGAACCTTCAGTGAAATATGAACCGGTACCAGTTTTTAAGCCATATTTTAAGGTAACACCTTGATATAGTATTTCAAAATTATTTACGTGGTCATGACCTACCATTATATATTTTGTGCTATTGTATTCTTTGATTACTTCGAAGAAATGACTATTTATTGGAGAATCGCATATGTCCTCTTCTTTATCGCCTTTGCCTATTGACGTATCATAATCGCTCTCTTCCCAAGCAGTATAAGCATCATCAAATTCAGGTAGAGGAATATGGAAGAAAGCCATCGAAGGTACAACAGTGTCAGTTAAGGGGTCATATGTACCAAGCTCGTTGATGCTGATTTGTTCAACGTTCCATTTGTACCATTCTATTTGGGTAATACCTATGTAATCATAGTCACCTGTAAAGAGTTTTTTGCTATCCATGTATTGTCCTGAATCAATCATATATAAAGATTGTATTATTAAGTCATCTTCAACTATATTTATTACGTAATTACCGACTCCCTTAATATTATAAGGACCACACTCAAAGAGGCAGTATTCGCTTGCATTATATAGCTCTGCTAAATAATATTTATCAGCTCCCAGTTCAGCATCGTGATTGCCAAATATTGGCGCCCAAGGAATCTCAAAGCTATCGAATAATTTTATTTGATACTTAATATTCTGTGCATTGTATGGACCTTGTGACAAATCCCCAGTAATTATAATTAGGTCAGGGTCATTTTCTTCAACTAATGTTGTTACAATTTCAGTCAGTTGTTTTCCCTCTAGGGTAGTTGATATTTGTGTATCTGTTAATTGCAAAATCTTAAAGTCCTCGCCTACTTGTTTTTCTATAGTTTGTATTGTAGTTATATCAAGAGTATCTTGTGGAAACCATAATTCATCAGTGTTAGGAACACCGTTTCTAGGTGCAAAGGTATAGCACATAAAGGTTATTGTTAAAAATAGAATTATAATTATAATTTTTTTCATATTTTCTCCTTTTAATATGCGTTGCATATTATACTTACATATTTTGTAATAATTATATCCTATTTGTTGATATTTGTCAAAACTTATTCAGTTTTTTGAGCATCAAGATATTCAAGTAAGAAAGTAAAAGTTTCAATATGTACCTGTTCATCGAGAATAATACGTTCGATTAAGGCTTTTAATGATTCCTGTGTTATTTTTGTTAATGTATATTTATAATTTCTTATAGCCAATTTTTCTGATGCGATATTATTTTTCAAGAAAGTTTTGGTGCATTTTGCATAATTAATTACACTTCCATTCCAATATCCTCTTGTCCCAGCTATAATTGGATCGCCGCCTAACATAAAAATAGCTTTGCCCAGCTTTTCATGATGTACCATTTCTGAAATTGCAATTTCCTCTAAAATTTCTGCTATTTCTGGTTCTGTTTCATAAACTATGTAATGTTGATACATATATTGGATAGAAGCTGTTGTTTCGCTTACGATTCCTGCATAATCATCCATTAATGACCTAGCCTCCTGCTTGTTAGGCACTAAGTTTTCAATGCTTGGAAAGGGCTGATCTGATACTATTTGTAAATCTTTTAATTTCATATAGAATACCTCCTATTATAAATATATTGTATACTCACAATATTATGTTACAAAAAAAGATATGCGGGGCTCTTGAATTATCGTGCTTAATGTATTATAATAATATTAGTATATGGCAAACAAAATTGATAAAGCGAATAAACACTTAAAAGAGAACTTAGCAAATAACACATTTAAGCCTAAGTTCCATTTTGCTCCGCCAGTTGGGTGGGCAAATGACCCTAATGGACTTTGTCAGCATAATGGAGTGTATCACTTGTTTTATCAGCATAATCCATATTCTAGTAAATGGGGTAGAATGTATTGGGGTCACGCAACCAGCAGCGACTTAGTCAATTGGATGCATCAACCTGTTGCACTTGCACCAAGTAATAGAAATGATAATTTTCTAGGATGTTACTCAGGTAGTGCAATAAGTAGAGGTGAAGAATTATTTCTAATGTATACAGGCGTGGGCTATTTCAAGCAGCAACAAATATTAGCCAGAAGCCATGATGGTATAGTATTCGAAAAAGAACCAGTCCCCGTTATTACGAGTAATAATAGACCCCCGAATTCTTCGAAATTTGAATTCCGTGATCCCAAAATTTTCGAGACAAATGGCAGGTATTATTCTGTTATCGGTGCATCATATTTCGGTGGCAAACAAATTGCTTTATATCAATCTGAAAATTTAATAGATTGGAAATATGTAGGATCGCCGATAGTGGATAAGCTTAGTGCAAAAGGCATATTTGAATGCCCCGACTTACTTCAGTTTGCGGATAATGATGTATTGATATATTCTGTTATGAATACTGAAACGGTAGGTAACAAATTTCAGAATCTACATTCTTCCTGTTACCAAATAGGAAAGTTAGACCTTGCTTCAGGCGAATTCGATAGTATAACTGAGATTAAAGAATTGGATTGCGGTGCTGATTATTATGCGCCACAGACTTTTATTGATGATAGGGGCAGAAGAATAATTATTGCGTGGATGCAGATGTGGTGGCGTACTATGCCAACCTCTCTAGAGAAACATAATTGGGCGGGTATGATGACTTTGCCTAAAGAAATTTATCTTGATAAAGGTATTCTTTGTCAGAAACCAGTAGAAGAAATATATAAACATTTTGATAGGAATTATATCAAAGTAACTGAAGAACTTGATGACAAGAAGCGAAATATTGAAGGGATAAGTGGTAGGCAATATTTATTAGAAGTAGAGTTAAATTATAGCGATGATATTGAAATTAGTTTAAGGGGTAATGATTATAATGAAACCGTTATTTCATATGCCGGAGGTACGCTCAAATTTGATAGAGAATTTAGCGGGCATATTATTAAGGGAAGGAATTTAGATGGCAATCCTAATATAAGGGTCTGCGATATTGCTCCTATAGAAAAGCTTAATATACAAATATTCGTTGATACCTCTAGTGTAGAAATTATCGTCAATGAAAGGTATCATATAACTTCAACAATATATCCCTTTGCTGAGTTAGATAGTAGCGAAATCAAATTCAATTCAACTCTAGGAGCTAGAGTAGATATTTCTTTTTCGCCATTAAAGAAATGATAATATAAAGCATTTGAAAAGGTAGCTCAAATGCTTAAATATAATGAAGGAATCCAAATGAAAAAGTTTTTTAAGTATTTTACATATTCTTTGATTACAATTATTTGTCTTATAGTAATAATTGCACTTTCTATGATAGGAGAGGGTATATATCATTATAAGAATGATAAACAAAATCAAATTGACAAGATAGCGGAGCTTGAAGAATTATATGCTTCTTCTGAATATGCTTCAGTTTCCGAGATGTCATTTGCTGATTTTCAAGTTGCGGATTACCCTAATATAAAGTTAAATGAATATCAATATCTAACTACACATAATTCATATAAACCGGATATGTTATTCACTTTCAAATACTTTTTTCGATTTAGTGGAATTAGGAACGCATTTGATTATCCTAGGCGTGGGCTTGAGTACAAACATAATACTTTAACTGACCAATTAGAAATGGGAATTAGGGGTTTTGAAATAGACCTTAACAATACAGTAATAGATGGCGTAAATACATTTGAATCTTATCATATTAATGTAGTGGATATGCGATCTAATTGCATTAATCTTGAGCTTACTTTGAAAGAGCTTAAGTTGTATTCAGAAAATAATCCCGACCACTTACCTATTACAATAGTTATGCAACAGAAAAACGAGGCTGCAATAATGCCTAATGTTGAGAAATTCGACTTAACTGCCATGCAAGCATTGGATGAAATTGTAGCCGAAAATCTTGGAGAACAATTAATAACTCCTAGAGATATTCTATCAATTAGCGAAGAATCTGATTATAGTTCTCTGCGTACAAACGATAATTGGCCAACACTAGATGAACTTAAAGGCAAGATAATAGTACTGGCTTATCAAGGAACTGCCACATATGAGTGGCTAGATACTGATACTACTCTTCTAAGTTTTAGTATGTTTCCTATGTTAAAGTATGCCGATTTAGAAACTTATGATTGCGGAACTTTCCTCTCTGTTCACAAAGGTTCGGATTTAGAGATAGCTGACTATGTTTCACAAAATTATATTATTCGTACTGAAATAGATTCATATCAAGATATAGATGAATTTAGAAAAGAAAATGCTATTAGTTCAGGGGCACAACTTCTTTATGGGGACTATCCACCAAAGATTAATGGAACAGATGAATACATTTCCTACTTAGATGATGATAATCATACAGTAATAAGAAATGATAGCTAAACTATAGAAAAGCTTAATATACAAATATTCGTTGATACTTCTAGAGTAGAAATTATTCTCAATTAGATATATCATATGACTTCAATAATATATCCCTTTGCTGAGTTAAATAGTAGTGAAAGCAAATTCAACTTATCTCAATGAGCCAAAATCGATATTTCTTTTTCACCTTATAAAAAAATTAATTATTTTGTTCTGTCCAAGATAAGTCAATATACATTTCTTCATAATTGCTATCTTCAGGAGCATAGCTATATTTATGAGTAAAATCATAGTTTGAAGAAATTATAAATGAAGTACCTAATAAACTGAAATCTGCAGACCATTTTTCTTGAATTTCATATTGTTTGATTGTTCCATTATTCCATATTTCTAGGCTAATCATAATACTGTTATATTCAAGACTTGGCAAATCGCCAGTTTCTCTTAACATATCTCTATTGTCTTTTGTTGCGTTGTCTTTTATGTTTTCATCTACTAAATTTACTGAACAGTTTATAGTGTAGGTTAGTTCGTTTTCATTATAATTAATTTCAATATCATCTGCTAATACAGTTTCGCTATTTATAACAAATCCAGATATTTTATTATAATGTTCTTTGTAGCTATAGATATTATTAATATCCTCAGTAATTAAAGGCACTTCTTCAAAATTACAATTCATACATGTAAATTCTTCATCTAGAAATATATTCTTCTTGTTACTAGTTTGCATAAGGACAGTACTGTCTGTTACATATTGTCTTAAGGACAAATCAAGTTTGGATTGTAACATTTTTAGCAAAAATTCAGGTTTGCTAGCATAGGATTTTATAACATTTTGGAAGTACCAGTTATTATCATTGTCAATAAATATACTGAAAATTTGCATATTTACATATCCTAAACTGCCAGCTTGCACCTCACCTTGTCCCGTACTTATTATTGAATAATTCTCTAATATTTCTTGGTTAGCAAATGCTAAATCTATAAGATAATCCAATGCCTCTTCTTTATTTGTATTCATAGCTAATTCATAGTTAATTTTTTGCAAGTCATATTCTGATAAATCATAATTTACATTAAAGCTTTTATAATCATAAAAAACTTCATTATATTCTTGATTATAATTACAAGATGTCATTAGACTTAATAATAACAATGCTATGATAACTATTTTTATTGGTTTATTCTTATTCATAAGCTATTTATCTTTTTTATGAATAGTAAGTTCTATTAATTATGATTTGTTTTAATCCATCTGATAACTCATTGAAATAAGCACAATAACCGGCAACCCTTACCATTAAGTATGGGTGAGAGGAGGGGTCGTTATATGCTTCAATTAGTATTTCTCTGTCGATTACATTTGGTTGGAATTGTATACCGCCCTTAGTTAAGTAAGTTTGGAAAATACTAGCAAGATTTTTCTCACCTTCATCTCCTTGGAAAAGGGCAGCATCTATACTGAATGTTACTGTTGCGCCATTAGGTGCGAAGTCCTTGAAATTGACATCTTTAAGGTCATTAAGACTAGCTAAGAGATCTGCTTCTTCAAGGATATAGCTAGGAGCAATACTATTTGCAAGAGGCACTCCCTTTAGTCTACCTGATGGTAGGGCGGGGGTAACAAGACCATAACGGTCACTTACATTTAGTGCATAATAGCCTGCCGAATATATACCATTTCTGGGTACATTAGGTACTTGCGCAAGTGCTATATTGAACATTTCCATAACCTTAGATACCCAAACGGCAGATTGTGGAGATTTGTTTTCCCCGAATTTAGGTATGGCTTTTAGTTCTGCTCTTAGGGCAATGCCCTTCTCTGTTTCAAAGTTGGTATCTATTCCCTCTATTAAATCTTCTACCGTGTATAATTTATTCTTGAAAATAACTTCGTCCATAGCATAGAAAGAATCGGCTACATCGATAACACCAACACCTTGTATTCCACTACTATTATAGTGAGTTCCACCTTCATAGGCATCTTTACCGCTTTCAATACAACCTCTGTAGAGGGCAGAAGAAAGGGGTGTAGTGAAGCCTTCTCTTAACTTGCTCTCGATTAATTGATGGTCGGTTAATATGGAAGTAGTCAAGGCATTGAGACGAGTTTGAAATCTATCTAATAACTGTCCCATACTTTCTACAGGCTTATAATCATAAATACCCCTTTTTGTTTCGTGCCTTTTGAGGGTACGCTCTCTTCTATTTCTAATGGCTGTAGATATTTTGTTGTCTCCGTCTAGAACATAATTAATTAATTTGGTATGTATTTTCTCTAGGCTAATCCTTGTGCTGAAATTCCACAAGTCATGTTCTTGTCCCTTTATCGCTTGAAGTAATGGTAGAGCTAAATTCACATTGGCACAGTCCGTATTACCGAAATGGTCATCTGAGGCATTAGGCTCAACGCAACCTACAACTGAATAATTTCTTGCATTTTCTATACTTGTACCATATTTTCTTTGTAATGATTCTAGGTATACTTCATCACTAAAAAGTTCGGGCATAGGACAGCCATTTATATAGATTTGTGCTAATCTACGCATATATTTATCGGGGCTATTTTTGTTAATTCTTGCACACATATTTACTGCAAGCGGTTGCAATTCACATACGTCAATAAGCATATATGTTAAGTCATTAGTACCATCATTTCCTTCTAGGTCACAACCCCCGAAAGTCAAGGCTTGGTCAGTGGAGAGTGTTTCAAATAGCTTGCTAATATTCAAGAATGAATTACCATCATTGACAAGAATAGCTTCATCCATCTTAAGAACAAATAGGCATAATAGTTCTTTCGCCTCATCGTATGTGATATCACCTTTTTCTAAGTCTTTCAAGTAATAAGGGTATAAGAACTGGTCAACTCTGCCGTAAGAAACTGCATTCTCATATGATTCGATACAAAGTGCAATCTGAAGAAGTGCCATCGATTGAATAGCTTCGTGGAAATTTCTTGCTGGAAATTTAGGTACATGAGAGCATGTATCTGCCATTTTCTTTAATTCTGCTTTGCGTACAGTATCATTCTCTTCTAATACCATAGCTTCAAGTAGTTTTGCATATCTATCTGCGAAAATTTCTAATGCCTCTAGACCAATCAATGCACCTTCATAAAACTCTTGGTCATTTTCTGGATATTTAATCTTTGCTTCTTCTATCTCTTTTCTTATACCTGTTGTGCCTAGTTCTAGAATTCTTTCAAAGTTAACTATGAAATGTGCTATAGCTGCCATATTATTATTGAAGCCTGCTATCATTTCTGAAGCACGACCTACCATTAATAATAAATTTTTAATCTTCGGATTTACTTTATGTAATAGTCCATGTTTCCACCAGAATGGGAAAATGCGGAAATAGAAATACATTTTTTCTTTGAAAGTACATTGAAAAGAAACGGGTTTTCTATGCCCAATATTATGCAAGAATGAAATATCTAATGCGCCATAATGTTCTTCCCATACTTGACCTGCAACCCTTTTTCCTGTGAAATTGCCAACAATTAGTTCCTCTGGCCATACCTTAATCTTTTTGTTTGAAAGAACATACTTTAGTCTTTTTGATCTGTGTAAAGCTACATTTTCTTTGAAACCATTTTCTCTATAAAATTTTGTTTTCAGTTTAGATACATCCATACATAGCGCACGTCCTGAATCTCGCTGAGCTTGTCTGATATTCAATACTCTATCTGTAAATGGCGCTGTAAAAGGCACAGCATCTAGGTCAACATTTATTGCTTTTATCCCTAATGCACGAAATTCATCTAACCCTTTTTTGATTGAAGTTTCTGCTTGTTCATTTGTAATATTTAATTGAGCAACTTCAATATTTAGTTTTTTTGCTTTATCTTCGTACATATTATAGTACTTAAGCAGCTCTATACTATCATAGCCCAATGATTTGATATAATTAGCGGCATTTAATATATTTTTCTTACTATCATTTAATTCTGGTACCATTACCATACGAAACTTAACATTTGCGTTTGTATCTAGTAAACGCTTAACATTTTCGTGAATAATGGAATTATCTGTATTAGTTAATTTCTTATGTAAATCATTAGCCCCTAGCACTTTAAAGTCTACTAAGAATAGGTCAATAAATGGTAATATTTTTTCAATTTTATCCCAAGGAACATGCAGAGTAGTTTCTGCTGAAATGGAAATTTTCTCAGCTTTCATTGCTTTGAGTAGCTTAATCAGACTTTCGCTATCTTGCATTAATGGTTCGCCCCCACTTAATGTTACTCCGCCTTGCGAAGAAAAATAATACTCTTTGTCTTTCTTTATAATATCCATTATATCTTTAATAGAATATTTCAGATCGGGCTCAATCTCTTTGTCGTGATGAAGTGATTCTGGATTCTGACACCATAAACATCTTAGGTTGCAACCTCTAAAAAATAGAGTAGTTCTAATACCCGGTCCATCATGTACACAAGTGCGTTGAATATTAACAAGTTTTAACTTATTATCAAGTACCTCTTGTTTTGGTATCGATGTAACATTTGTTTTTGTTGTACCCATAATTTTCTCCTATTAACGTGTATATTATTATTCTACACTGTTATATTGATGAAAAACTAATATGTATATATATGAAAGATTGTCAAAAAGTATGTTTTTCAGCTTGTTTACGCTATTTTTTCCTACTGAATTATCATCTTATCATTAAAGAAATTGTTTGTCAATACTAATTTAGTAGAAATATGCAAAAAATAGTGTGTCGGAAAAATTACCGACCACTATATGTTGTGGTTTTTCCTTAAGTATGGTATAATATATGGTATGAATATAGTAATTTCGAGCATAAAAATTGTATTAATAAAAAAAAATATAAAAAATATAAATATGCGTGTTTTGCCGCCAGATGGCGCTGTTAAGATTTCAGCCCCATTAAACGTAAGCGATATTGCCATAGAAGAGTTTGTACTTACTAGACTTGATTGGATTAAGAAAAATCAAGAAAAAATGCAAGAGAAATATCGCATACCTAATTATCAGTTTGTAAATGACGAAGTACATTATTTTAATGGTTTAAGATATACCCTGCATATTATCTATACAATTGGAAGGGAAAGAGTTCTACTAATTGATTATGATATTAATATGTTTATTCATAAAGAAAGCAGTAAAGAAGATAAGGAAAGAATTCTTAACGCATATTATAAGAAATATCTTATATGTGAGGTAAAGAAGCTGGTAGAAAATTGGCAAGAGGTACTTGGTGTTCAAGTGGAGAAAATAGGTATTAGAAAGATGAAGACTAGATGGGGTACTTGCAATACTACTAGTCATAAAATATGGATTAACCTTGAGCTTGCTAAGAAACCTTATTATTGTTTAGAATATATTGTTATACATGAGATGGTTCATCTATTAGAAGCCTCTCACAATCCTATTTTTTATAGTTATATGGATAAATTTCTTCCAAGCTGGAAAATGATTAAGAAAGATTTAAATAAATATGATTATTAAATTTCATTTGAATTATACTTTTTGCTAGCTTTTTGCTAATTAATATGATATCATTTACTTACAATTAAATATATCCGAGTCTTAACTTACCTAAGATGAGAATTAAGGTATTAAGAACGTTAGGGTTTTTCTGGAAACGGTTAGGCCTTCCATTGTGAAAAGGGTTAATTATGTACTAAGTATCTTAGAAATGCTCTTTTTCATTACGAAAAAGAGCATTTTTTTATAAAAAAAGGAGAACAAAAAAATGAAAAAAAATCTATTGAAAATATTTGTATTGGTGTTAATTTTAGCATTATCAATTACACTATTTGTGGCATGTATTAAGACTGATGATGGGAAAACCACAAGCGTTGATGAAACTGTAATTGATTTGCTTGATTTCTCTATTGAAATTAATTATGGTGAATCAAGTAGTACAACTTTCACGCAAGCTGATTTAGCCACTCTAACACTTGCTGATTTTGAAGTTACTGTTATTGATGACAATGAAACTGAAGTAAGGGAATATAAAGGCTATAGCTTTGCTGATGTTTTTACTTTGAAAGGTATAGAGACTTATAATCCTTGTTTCACATTCACTTCTATACCAAATACTCCAACTGGCTCAGGGTTTGTTCAAAATGACAATTCTTGTGACGCCTTGAGTACATATTATTTCGCATTTTTTGAAGACAAAGGCGAAGGATACAAAGCAATAACACTAACTGTTGAAGATGCTGCCGGTGCGGATTTAGTTGTTAATGGAGTTAGAAATGTATGTACTTCTCAACAGTTTAAGACTTACTGGGTTAAAGGCCTAAGAGAAATAGATATATTAGCTCCAGCTTTGAATGTTGATTCTTTAGCTGAATTTGATATAGATGTTAATGGTACTAATTTCAGTGAAGAAGATTTAGTTGGTATGGATTTATATGAAGTTGCTACAACTACAATTAAAGATGATATCGAAACAACAACTCATTGGGTTGGTGTTAAGGTAGAAGATATGCTCGGCACTCCTTCAGCTTATAATACAATTACATATGCTGATGGAGATTATATAAAGATTTATAGTGATACAACTTCAGCAGTAGGTCATTATCTAGTATTGTTTGAGTATGATACTGATGAAAATGTTTATGTAGAAATAGTATCAGAAGGTGATTATAGAAATATATGTACTGCTGATAATTCTAAAGGAAAATGGGTTAAAGGACTAGCTACAATTACAACCTCTTAATATTGGATAAAAAATATTAACGAAATATTGACCTTATTTCAGTAATTAGGAAAAGTATATTGATAAGAAATACATAAGCCCTCATATGTTATGAGGGCTTATATATGTCAAAAGTTATGTATTTAACACCTAAAATTTTGTTATCTTGCTATTTGCTTATTCAAGTATTGACAAGAAAAATATGTGGTGGTACAATTATTTTTGTAATGAATAAGACTTTTTAGGCTTAAAATAAGGAGAATAAAATGGAAGTAAGATACCCTACTGGAAAAAATGATTATAAGAGCTATGATACTACAGCACTTCGAAATGAATATTTATTAGACAGTCTTTTTGATAAAGATGAGATTTGTTTAGTTTACAGTCATTTTGATAGAATTATTGCTGGTGGTGCAGTGCCAGCAAGTAAGAAACTGGAGCTTGTTGCAGGTGATGAATTACGTGCATCTTACTTCTTAGAAAGAAGAGAACTAGGCATAATTAATATTGGGGGAAAAGGTTCAGTTATAGCAGATGGTGTAGTATATGAAATGGCGAAATACGATTGCCTGTATTTAGGTAGAGGCACTAAAGATATTACTTTCACAAGTATAGATGCTGAAGATTGTGCTAGGTTCTATTTGAATAGCTGTCCTGCTCATATGAGTTACCCAAATGCACATATGCCTAATGCTAAGGCGACTCCTTTGAATTTAGGTACAGTCAAAGAGAGTAATGTAAGAACTATATACAAATATATTTACCCTGATGGAATTAAGAGCTGTCAGTTGGTAATGGGACTTACTATGATGAAAGAGGGTAGTGTATGGAACACTATGCCTACACATACACACGAAAGAAGAATGGAAGTATATATGTATTTCGATATGTCGCCAGAATCTATGGTTTGTCACCTTATGGGTCCACCTGAAGAAACTAGGCACATTATGGTAAGAAACGAGCAAGGCGTTATTTCGCCTAGTTGGTCTATACATAGTGGTGTTGGTACAAGTAATTATACATTTATTTGGGGAATGTGTGGCGAAAATCAAGCATTTGATGATATGGATGCTGTAGATATGAAATCAATCAAATAGGAGAAAATAAATATGTTAGAGATATTCGGAGTACAAGGAAAAGTTGCTATTGTTACAGGCGCCTCAAAAGGTATAGGTCAAGCATTTGCTGTTGCTCTTGCAGAAGCTGGTGCTAATATTGTGGGAGTCGGCAGGACTAGTTCTATACAAACTAAAGAGCTGGTTGAAGCAACAGGTAGAACCTATGTGGAAGTACTTGCTGACTTAGTTACTATTAAGCCAGTGCCAAGTATTATAAAAACAGCAATAGATACATTTGGTAAGATTGATATACTAGTAAATAATGCGGGTATTATTAGACGTGAGGATAGCATAAATTTCACTGAAAAAGATTGGGATGATGTTATGGGCGTAAACCTTAAGACACTATTCTTTCTTTCTAAGGAAGTTGCCAAGCATTTAATAGAAAGAAAGAGCGGAGGCAAAATTATTAATGTAGCTAGTATGCTTTCTTTCCAAGGTGGAATAAGAGTTCCCAGCTACACTTCAAGTAAGAGTGGCGTTATGGGACTAACTAGATTAATGGCTTGTGAATGGGCAAAAGAGGGTATATGTGTTAATGCAATAGCCCCCGGTTACATAGATACAGATAATACTGCTGCTCTAATTGCCGACCCTGTTCGTAATAAGGCTATTCTAGAAAGAATTCCTGCAGGTAGGTGGGGTAAGCCTGATGATATGAAAGGCATTGTTGTATTTCTAGCTTCAAAAGCATCTGATTATGTAAATGGCTATACATTTGCAGTTGATGGCGGTTGGCTAGCAAGATAGGAGATAATTATTATGAGTGATAAGTTATTAAGGATATGGGAATTAGCTGATGCTAGTACAAAAAGGCTTAAGCCTGAAAAATTGAATTGGCAATGGGGACAAGCTCTTTATTTGTATGGATTGTCACTTATTGATACAGAATTTAAGACAGATAAATACTCTTCCTACTTAGAAAAATTCTATACCCATCACTTGAATAAAGGCTATAGGGTAGATACTTCAGATACTTCTGCTCCTGCTCTCGGTGCATATTATATGTATCTTAAGACAAAAGAAGATAAATATAAGGGTATTGTAGATAGGGTAAGAAGATATTTTGATGAGTCACCTAAAGTTATAGAAAATATGCCTAATCATCTAGGCACAGGGATTGAACATTATATATATCCTAAGAGTATTTGGGTAGATAGTATGATGATGTATGGTGTTTTCTCGAGTTGGTATGCAGAAAATGAAAAAGATAAAGAGCTTATGACTTTTGCAATGAGTCAGCCCGCATTTTTTGCTAAGTATTTAATGGATAAAGAAGATAACTTATTCTATCATTGTTATTGGACAAAGTTTAAGACACATTACCCTAGGAAGAAACTATATTGGGGTCGTGGTAATGGTTGGGTTATGGCATCTATTCCATTATTTTATGATAGATTTGAAGATGGGCCTGAAAAAGATGAGACCAAACTTATTTTCCTAAAAATTGCTGAAGCGCTTGCTCCATATCAAAGAGAAGACGGATATTTTGAAACAGTATTTAATAAAGTTGGTAAGACTTATGAAGAGAGTAGTGCTACTATGCTTATTGCTAGTGGTTGGTTTTACGGATATAGAAAAGGTTGGCTAGGAGAAGAATATTATGAGCGTGCAATTAAGGCATTTAATGCAGTAGTAGATGACTTTGAGATGAAAGATAATTTATTAAGCATGCCGAAAATTAGTGGTCCAACCTCTGCTATTCAATTAATTCCATATACAGTATATAAGATTACGCCTCGTGGCAATGATTACACTTATGGATTATTTGCTGCTTTTCAAGCCGGTCTAGAATACAAGAGATGTATTGATATGCTTGAAACAAAAAAATAAACATGAAAGAAAATAAATACGCATAATAGAATAGGAGAACTTAATATGGCTGATAAAAACAATTCTAGCTTACTAGACAGGAATATTCCTTTAGAAGAAAGAGTACCACTTAAAGAAAAAATATTATTTGGTGCAGCCGATTTATATGGTGGTGGAGGACAAGCACTTGTTACTGCTATCTATCTAGTATTTCTAACTGTAAATGGTTTATCTGTGGAAGCGGCATCTATTCTTGTATTAATTGCACGTTTTTGGGATGCGATTACTGACCCTTTAATGGGTGTTATTTCTGATAATACTAGGTCTAAGTACGGTAGACGTAAGCCCTATATTTTTATTGGCGGATTTCTTGTGATTGTAGCATTAGGATTATTGCTAATGCCTCTATATAATCTTAATAGTCAAGCATTAAAATTTACAATTTATTTATTTTCATATCTACTTTATAACACTTTGTCTACTGTAATTAATGTACCTTACTCTTCTCTTTCTACTGAAATAAGCCCAAACTATTATGAAAAAACAAATATTAATACTATTCGCTTATTGTTCTCTATGGTTTCAGGAGGAATTTCAGCTGCTTTACCGATGATACTTCTTGAAAATCTTGGAGAAGAAATGCCAGTTGCAACATTTAGTATAATTGTAACGCTTGTATTTGGATTGTTTTATGGTATTCCATTAGTATTATGTGGATATTACTCGAAAGAAAGAGCACCATATATAGATGTTAAGAAAGAGTTTAAGTTAGAAGTGTTTCTTAAGCCACTTAAGCTAAAAGCATTCCTATTATTATTAGGACTGTATCTATGTGCATATTCTTGTATGGATTTAATAGCGGCAAATGTCTTGTTTTTTGCGAAATATGGATTGGATTTCCCTTTCTCTTCTTTCTTTATCCTAGCAATAATAATGGTAAGCTATGCGCTTATGGTTCCTGTTCTCTCAAAAATGCTTAATAATGGTAAGGCGAAACCTTATCTTTTCCGTGTGGGTATACCTCTTTATATTATAGGTATTATGGCTTTGTGTCTATATCCAAATAATTGGACAGTTTGGCCAATCTTTGGCATATGTGTGCTAATTGGTGTTGGTATGAGTGGTTGTCAGATGATGCCTTGGATTATTTTCCCTGATGTTGTTGATGTTGGTACACTTAAGTTCAATGAGCGAATAACAGGCTCATTCAGCGGTATTATGACATTTATTAAGAAGAGTACATCTGCAGTTGCAATAGGTATAAGTGGTATTGTACTTGGTGCTACTGGCTTTGTTGAGCCAAAAGCAGATGCAAATGGAATTGTACCGGATATAATTCAATCAACCTTAGCCCAATGGGGACTTAGATTGGTTATTATGGTACCAGTAATAATATTTATTACACTAGCTTATATTTTCAGCAAAAAATTGAAATTAACACCAGAGCGTTCTGATTTTATTTCAGAGTTATTAAAACTACAAGTAGAAGGACTGTTGAATGAAGAGAACCTTACTGCGGAACAATGGGCTGAATATGAGGCAATACAAAGGGAGTTGTTCTAATAATGGTAGTAGGGCTGCAGACATATACTATTAAGTCATTATTGAAGAAAGAGCAATCCATTGATGCGGCTTTTTCTGAAATAGCCAAATTAGGAATTACTAATATTGAGTTAGCGGTTGATTATTTGAAATTTGATTTTTCGGTTAAAGGTTTAGATTTAATTTCTAAATACCTTACTAAATATAATATCAAAGTATGGTCAATGCAGATAAAATATTCCACTATCATCAAAAATGTAGAGAATACTGTAGCTGTCCTTCGTGCTTTTGATTGCAATTATATAACTATAAGCGTTATTGATATGAAAGTTTTTATCAAAGGCGTACAAGGTGTACAGGATTATGTAAGAAAGGCCAATGAACTAGTAGATATATTTGCTCCTTATGGTATTACTATTGGTCATCATAATCATCATATGGAATTCTACAAATTCGAGGGTAAGACAGTTTTCGATATGCTAATAGAATCATATAAAGGCGAATTTGTTCTTGATACATATTGGATACAGAGAGGAGGAGCTAATCATCTTGAGTTGTTAGATAGGCTCAAAGGCAGAGTTAGTATTATTCATCTTAGAGATTATAAATTAGAGCTTAAGATTCAAAAATTTGATTTTATAGGTAAAGATACTTATATTGGTGGCGGCAATTTGCCCTTTGCACTAATAATGAAGAAAGCGGAAGAATGTGGTGTGAAATATGGGATGATAGAGCAGTCAACCAAGACCCCACTTGAAAGTGTAACGTTATCGTACAATTATTTGAAAAAAGTTTTCTAATTAGGAGGACTACTGATTATGGAAAATGTTAAGAAGATTAGTAAAAAAATGATTATTTTGATTATTGTTATAGTTATAATAGTTTCATTACTTGCTTGGATAATGGCAGATATATTGCGAGTTCTGAAAATTGAGTCAGTGCAAGTTAAACCAGACCCCGATTCCGGGATTAATAGAGGAACAATATATGCATTACTATATTATATATCTAAGCCCGATAAGGCAGAAGCTGATGATATTGTAATTGATGAAGAATATTTGTTGGATATGTTGACCCCAACTTGCACATTTATTAATAATAGGTATGATTGTAGTGATTTTTCTATGCAAATGCTTATACGTTTACAATACTCTTATGCCAATTATATAAATTCAATTTCACCTACTGCGGGACAGATGATAAAAGATACATTAGTAAATGCTAAATATTGGATTACTGAACCTGGTGCAGATAGTCAATGCTATTGGTCGGAAAATCATCAACTACTTTATGCCGCTGCAGAATATTTAGCAGGGCAAATGTGGCCTGATGAAATATTTCCTAATGATAATGTTACAGGCAGTGTGCATATGGAAAGGGGCTTAAATAGATTAAATATTTGGCTTGAGCATAGAGCACTTTATGGATTTAGCGAATACAATTCTGCAAATTATATGCAATTTTGTTATAGCCCACTTGCAAATCTATTACAATTTGTGGATAGGTCAGAAGTAGAGTTTATAGAAAGGCTTAAGATAATTACTGATTTAATGGTATATGACCATGCAAGTAATATGTATAACTATACATATATGGCACCTACAAGTAGAGCTTATGCAAGTAATATGGTAGGTATTTCAGGGGACAGAACGAAGAGTTTCACTAAGTTGTTCTGGGATATTGATGATTCCTATTTGGATCAAGATGGGCAAATAAATAACTGGCTACTTATGGCTCAAGCAACTGACGAATTTGGTCAGCCATTTTATGAAGTACCAGAAGTCCTACTTGAGATTGGGCGAGATACCGAAACAAGAGTAATTAAAAGTAGTCAGGGACTAAATACTAGCGAACTCGAAGCTGAGGGGTTAATAGGTCAAAGTGACGAACAAATAATGTTCCAATTGGGCATGGAGTCATATACTAATAAAGAAGTGTTTGCTAATACTATGGAGTATTTTAGAAGATATGATTTATTCACTAATAAGACTTTTGACTATTTCAAATATCTTGATTTGGGGTTACTTCGAACTTTGAATTTATATGGACCTATAAGCTCAGTGCTTAATCCAATGCCTAACGGTATAGCGCTTGAAAGAGCTAATTTATATACTTATCAGACAGAGAATTATCAATTAGCTACAAATCAAGCTTATCATGAAGGTTCATTTGGAGCATCTCAAATGCTTTCAATTGCAAATTTTACAGAGAATGCTGTAGTATTTACTACACATCCTGCTAGATATCCTGATGAAGATGGTGTTTCGGGCTATCCAGGTTATTGGGCTGGCTATGGTAGAGCACCATACGCTACCCAATATGAGAATGTACAAATTCAGTTATACAAATTACCGAAGCGTAGTTCATTATTTGAGTTGTATGATGTGCCACAATATACACACACCTATTTACCTGAAGCCTATTTTGATCAGGTAATTATAGATGGGAGATACGCATTTGCTGAAGTAGATGGCGCTTATCTTGCACTAATAGGTGCGGGTAATTTAGAGTATCTGGACTTTAATGCGGATACGCTCGTTGAATTCGGTAATGATTTAACTAACTATCCCAATAAGAAATTTGACCTAGTTCAAGATACAGACAGTTTATATCAATATTGGATATATGAATGTAGTGATGATAGCGTGGAGACATTTGCCGAATTCCAAAGCAGAATCAAGGCTAATAATTTAAGCTATAATAATAAAGATAATATCTCTTATAATTCGAATGGCAACATTTTCAAATTACAATATTCAGGCGATTTCGTTGTTAATGGAACGGTGCAAGACTTAGAATATGATAGATATGAGAGTGCATATATAAATGCCGAAAGAAAAGCAACAACTTACAGTTTCTCATTTAATGGTTACACCTTAGAATCCGATTATGCGAATGCTACAAGGTCATATAATTAATAGTATAACTAATAGACAATATATAATATCATAAATAAAGAGCACTTTTGGATAAGTGCTCTTTGTATTGGGTTTATAGTATTTTATTATGTAGTTGGATAAATATTATTCAGTTTCTAACCGTAGAATAGAAGCAATTATAACAAAACTATTATCATCATTGAAAGGGAAATTGCTCATGCCACTGTAAGTAGTTGTATTAGAATAACTTAATTCTAATATAACTTGATTGCTTGCATTGTCTAATGTCTTGCCGAATGCAGCATATTGACCATCTAAGCTAGGGTAAGTGGCAGAACAGATAAAGAATTGAGAAGAGGCAGAGTCATTGTTCGAGGCTCTCGCCATAGAAATTACACCTAAAGTATGTGCAAGGTTATTGGGAACATTATTACTAGCAAATTCTCCTTTTATAGTTGGTACTTGTGCTTTGTATCCTAATTTATCATCGTTGTATTCAAGAGAGCCTGCTTGTATCATAAAATTTCTTATTATTCTATGAAATACTGTATTTGTGTAGTATCCTGAATCAACAAGGTTCAGAAAATTTGCTACACTTATAGGCGCAATTTCGGGATAAAGCTCGAGTTTGATTTGTCTTCCATCATCTAAAGTGATTACAATTTTGGGATTATTAGTCATTATTGGTTCTCCTTCAATCCATCTAGCATATATAGTTATATCTGATGTTATTGGTGCATTAAGTGTGGCTTCTGCCGATTGTATGAAAGAAGCATTATCCAAGTACCAACCATCGAATATATACCCTGCTCTTGTTGGTTCGGTTGGAATGCTTATATTAGTGTTTTCTTCAATCTTAATTTCATCAATAAGACTTCCATTATTCGTATTGAATTCTATCGTATAAGTCTTTGCTTGCAGTTCAATTGCATTTGTACAACTTGTAAATAATATCAAAGAAACCAGTACAAATAATACTATATAACTTATCATATTGATTTTATTTAATTTTGATATTTTTAAGCACTTCATTGTTATAGCAATTATAGCATAACAAATTAATAATAATAAATAAATAAATGCATTTTTTATAGAATTTTATTTGTGAAAAATCAATTTGGAAGTAATAGCCGTATTATATATGATATTAACCCTGCAATAATGCAGGGCTAATTAGTTATTTTGCAGTTTATATGTATTAATTATTCTGCGCTTCCGCCTTGTCCGCAATTTCCTTTGTTTCATGAAGCGTACCTTTTTCATGTTCAGGTGGTGCGTAAATTGAATAGAGTTTTATTGGAAGGTTGCCAACATTTATTAGATTATGATATGTTCCTGCGGGAATAAAAATAGCGTAACCATTAGCAACTTTTGCTTTATAATTAAGATTATTAGGGGAAGGTCCCATCATAACCATACCATGACCTTGTTCCAACCTCAAAAACTGATCTAAATTAGGATGCGTTTCTAGACCAATTTCTCCTCCAACGGGTATACTCATCAATGTTAGTTGTAGATGTTCCCCAGTCCAAAAAGCTGATCTGAAATATGGATTTCGCAAAGTTTCTTTTTTGATATTTATAACTAAGGGTACATGTCCGTAGTCATTACTATTAGTTATATATTTATTATTATTTCTGTACATTTTTTTTACCTCTTAAAGATTTTTATATTGCATTATATG